>NC_008554.1:4750000-4990251 GCF_000014965.1 Syntrophobacter fumaroxidans MPOB
GGGGATCGAACACCTTCTTGATCCCCTCCTGAATCCGGATGCTCTCGGGGGAGAGCTCCATCGGAAGAAAACGCATCTTGGCGATGCCGATCCCGTGTTCGCCGGAGATCGTTCCCCCCATCGACAGGACCCTCTCCAGCGCGGCGCGTATTCCTTCCTCCACCCGTTGCGCGCGGTCGCGCGTATCCGCGGTGATGTTCAGGTGAATGTTGCCGTCTCCCGCGTGACCGAAGGAATAGATTTTCATGCCGTACAGCCGCTCGATCTCGGGCAGCCCCTCCACGAATTCCGCGATGCGGCCGATGGGCACGACCACGTCCTCGGGGATGTAGAGGGGGGAATTGTGCTCGATGCGCAGCGACACCTGCTTGCGCACCTCCCACATCTGCGCGCGTTTCTGCGAATCGGGAGCGAGCAGGGCGTCGGCCGCCCCGCACTCCATGCAGATTCCCCCGACTTCCTCGATTTCGCGGGCGATCACGCCGGGCGCTCCGTCCATTTCCACCAGCAGGAAAGCTCCGGCCTCACGCACTCCCTCGAAAGGAAGCAAATCCCCGACCAGCTCGATGCAGTGCCGATCCAGGAATTCCATCGCGCACGGAACGTAGCCGGATGCGAGCACGGTGGAGACGGCGTGCATCGCTCCGGAAAGTTCCGGGAAGAGGGCAACGAGGGTGGTGATGGCCGGAGGATTTGGAATGAGCTTCAAGTACAGGCGGGTGATGATCCCCAGGGTGCCCTCCGATCCCACGAGCAGGTGGGCCAAGTCGTATCCTACCACTCCCTTGCGGGTTTGAACGCCCGCGCGGATCTTCTCTCCCGACGCGAGCACGGCTTCGAGGCCGAGCACGTAATCGCGAGTGGTTCCGTACTTGATGCAGGATGGGCCGCCGGCATTGGTCCCGGCATTGCCCCCGATGGAGCAGGTGTCGAGGCTGGCCGGGTCCGGCGGATAGCAGAGGCCCCGGGCGATCGCGGCCTTCTTCAAATCCATGGTGACCACGCCCGGCTCGACGGTTGCGATGAGATTTTCGCGGTCGATGGAAAGGATGCGGTTCATCCTGGCAAGGGACAGAATGACGCCTCCCCGGAGAGCCACGGCGCCCCCGGCCAGCCCGGTGCCGAGCCCCCGCGGCGTGACCGGAAACCGGTGTTCCGAGGCAAGGCGCATGACGGCCTGGACCTGCCGGTCGGTCGTGGCTTCGACCACCAGTTCCGGGATGCGGCGGTAATCCGTCGCATCACTGCCGAAATCCTTCAGTTTTTCAGGGTCGACGACCAGCGCATCGCTCCCGGCCGCCTTGCGGATGAGATCGATGATTTCGGGCGTTATGGGGCCATAGGGGAGATCTGTGGCGTTCAAATCAAGTCCTGTGCTGTTCGAATCCAGGCAGAGACACCTTGTCCTCGATGTGATGGAGCAGCCAGCTCGCCAGGGACACGAGGAACAGGTACACGATTCCGACACTCAAGAAGACGATGGTGTATTTGAACGAGTGCGAAGCGAGGATCTTCGCCTCTCCGGTCAGCTCGATGCAAGTGACCATGTAGGCCAGGGACGAATACTTGATGAGGTAAATGATTTCGTTTCCGCAGCCGGGAAGGGCTCGGCGCAGCGCCTGGGGCAGGATGACGGAGAGCACCATGCGCAGCTTCGAAAAGCCGAGGGCCTGGGCGGCGAGCATCTGTCCCTTGCGGATGGACAGCAAGGCGCCGCGGATGTATTCCGAGTGGTAGGCCCCGCTGCACAATGAAAACCCCAGCACGGAGGCCACAAAGGGAGAAAGATAGATTTTGAGGTGCGGCAGCCCGAAGTACCACACAAACAGCTGGACCACCAGGGGAACACCCCGGAACAGGGCGACGTAGAGGTCGCTCAGCAGGATGACGAGCCGGCTCCCGTAAACCCTGCAGGCCCCCACCAGGATGCCGATGCACAGGCCGAAAAAAGCGGACGGCGCGATGAGCAGAAGGCTGACTTTCAATCCCTTCAGGAAGGCGGGCAGGACATCGGTGCGAACGAAAAGAAGGTCTTCCATCGCGCTCAGAGGGCCTCCCCGTAAAGTTCCGTGATTTTCGAACAGAATTCCCTGGTCCTGTCGCATTCCGGTGAAGAGAAAATCTTGCCCGGCGGACCCTGTTCCAGGATCTCGCCGTTCTCCATGAAAATGATTTCGTCGGCCATCGCCCGCGAGAACCCGATCTGATGGGTTGCCATGAGCATGGTCATGCCGTTGGCGACCAGGTCTCTAATGACCGCGAGCACTTCTCCGATCAACTCGGGGTCGAGAGCCGAAGTCGGTTCGTCGAGCAGCATCACCTTCGGGTCCATGGCAAGCGCCCTGGCGATGGATATCCTTTGCTTCTGCCCCCCGGAAAGCTGGGCGGGATAATGACCGGCGTGGGCCTTGAGACCCACGCGTTCGATTTCGGCCATGGCTCTCTCGCCGGCGGCTTTCTTGCTCATCCCCTTGACGTGCACCAGCCCGATCCCGACGTTGTCCAGCGCCGTCAGGTGGTCGAACAGGTTGAAATCCTGGAAGATCATTCCGACCTGCTGCCGATAGGCGTAAAGCTCGCGTTTGCGCGAGAAATTCACCTTCCGCCCTTCGAGCCACACCTGCCCTTGATCCGGCACGACCAGGAAATTGATGCATTGAAGCAGCGTGCTCTTGCCCGCGCCGGAAGGGCCGATGAGCACCTTCAGTTCCCCTTTGCGTATGGCAAGGGAGACGCCTCTCAGAATGTCCCGGTTTCCGTAGGATTTCCGGACGTTTTCAACCAGGAGGATCGGATCGTTTTCCGTTTGCATGGTAGGGTCAAAATCCTCAGCGGCCGTAGCCCTTTATCCTCACTTTGGATTCCAGGAGCCTCAGCCCTTTCACGCCCGCATAAGTCAACAGAAGATAGATGGCGCCGGCGGCCATGTAGAGCGGCAGGTGCTGATAGGTCCGGGTGGCCACGAAGTGGGTCCTGGCCATTATTTCGGCCACTCCGAGAGCATAGGTCACGGCCGAATCCTTCAGAACGATGGAGTACTCGTTGGACCAGCCCGGGATCGACAGTCGAAGCGCCTGGGGCAGAATCACGAAAAAGACCGCCTTCGCATCGCTCATTCCCAGGGCTCTTGCCGCCTTGAGCTGGCCTTCGGGGAGCGACAGGATCGCGCCGCGAAAAATCTGGGACTGATAGGCCGAACTGATGCTGCCCAGAACGATAATGGCGACGGTGAAAGCGGACAGGTTCAAATCGAGCAGCGAACAGAGACCGAAATAAAACAGGAAGAGCAGAACGAGCAGGGGAACTCCGCGAAAGAACCAGACATAGGCTGCGATTGCGAGGCGCACGCCGGGCCCGCCGTATACCTGGCCGACGGCGAAAGGAATTCCCAGAACGAGACCCAGCGCCATCGCGCCGACGACCACGACCACGGTGACCAGCGAACCCTCGAGCATATAAGGCAGAGCATTTATGACCGCAATCAAACCTTCGGGCATCGATACCGTTCGATCTGGGGCGCCTGCGGCGTCCGGGAAAAAAGTCAAAAAAACCGGAAGGCTCGGGCGGCCCCGAGTCCTTCCGGATCATGCCGCGGTTTTCGGGTTTTGGGAGAGGCGGCTAGAGTTCGTACTTCTTCCTCAGCACATCCCACTCGGGAGAAGCCTGGAGCTTCTTCAGACCTTCATTGAGTTTCTTCAGCAGTTCCGTGTCTTCCTTGCGAACCGCGTAACCGAACGTCTCGTCGGGCATGCCGAAGGAGCCGATGATTTTCACGGGCTTCTTCTTCTCGGCGTCTTTGGCCGGAGCGTCATCCATGGCCGCGGCCACGATGCGCCCGTTGACCACGTCTTCAACCGCCAGGGGAGCGGAATCGTAGTAGACCAGCTCGAATTTTTTGCCCTGGGCCTTGATCAGGTTTTCCTCGATCCACTTGGCTTCGGTCGTTCCGCGCTGCACACCGATCTTCTGCCCGTCCTTCATGGCGGTCTCGGGTGTCGCGGCGGAGTCTTTCTTCGCCACCAGCACCTGGGTGATCTTCCAGTAAGGCTCGGTGAAATTGACCTCTTTCCTGCGCGCTTCCGTGATGCTCATGCCCGAGGCGATGATGTCGATCTTCTTTGCATTGAGGCTGGGGATGATCCCGTCCCAGTCCATAGGCTTGTGAGTGACCTTGAATCCCATCTCCTTGGCGATCCAGTCGAGGGCGGCCACGTCGAAACCGTCGGGTTTGCCCGTCTTATCCACAAAGGCGAAAGGCGGAAAGTTGGCGTCGATGCCGTTGACGTAGACTTTCTCCTGGGCCATGCCCGATGGCGCATTTCCAAACAACAGCATGGACAGGGCGCAGACCAGACAGACCAGAACCTTCTTTCCCATTTGCTTCTCCTTCCCTGGATGGGGTTGCGTTGCCGGAAAACCTGGATCGCTGCAAACCTATGTAACTCACCGCTTCACACACCTGGAGAATTCTCGGAAGACGAGGCAGCGCAACAATAACAAATGACCGTTGAGGTATCAAGAAGAAAGCGGGAGCTTCGAGTTCCGGGGGGCGGCGCCGTGCCGGTCCCGGGTTCACTCGGTATGATAGGCGGTGCACTTGATTTCCACGAGGGCGCCCCGGGGAAGGCCTTTGACTTCCACCACCGCGCGCGCCGGCTTGTGCGCCGTAAAGACCCCTTCGTACAGCGCGTTGAAAGCGGCGAATTCGGCAATATCCGTGAGATACGCGTCCACGGCGACCACATCCGCAAGACGGTATCCGGCCGCTTCGATGATGTGCCGCAGGTTTTCGACGGCCTGCCGGGCCTGGGCGGCGAACCCTCCCGCCGCCAGTTGCCCGGTCGCGGGATCGAGCCCGAGTTGGCCGCTGACATACAGCCAGCCGCCTGCCACAATCGCTTGCGAATAAGGTCCGATAGCTGCCGGGGCGTGTTCCGTCCGAATCACTCTCAAGCTCATGGTGTTCTCCTTTGATGATCCTGTCCAACCGATGGTTCCCGACGGTTCAATGCGGGATTTTCTCCATGAAATGCGGGGCCTTTCCGCCTGCACCCGCTTCCGGGCTTGTCTTGAAGTCCTCCCGGAGATCTTTGTTGCCAAGTCTAATCATTGAATTTATTATGTCTCGAACAGATTTTCCAGGCTGAAGTGGATATATGAATTGTGGTGCAGGTGCTCTGGAACCAATGGAAGAGCTTAATTGAGCGCAGTCAAGCCACTGAAAATCCTGATTTACTCCCACGATACATATGGCCTCGGGCACATCCGCAGATGTCTCGCCATTGCCCGCAGCCTTCGTAACTGCCCGGCGAACGTCCTCATCCTGACGGGTTCCATCCTTGCCGGTCGGTTCAAGATTCCAAGCCGCATCGACTTCGTGCGGATTCCCGGCATGATCAAGGTGACCAACGAGGAGTACATGCCGCTTTCCATGAAACTGGATGCCGCGGAAGTGCTCGAGATCAGAAAGCGGATCATCCTTGCCACCGCCATGGCCTTCCAACCGGATTTCTTCATTGTCGACAAGGCTCCGCTCGGTTTGAAAAAGGAAGTCGTGGACACCCTCCACTGGCTGAAGACGGACTGTCCCTCCTGCACCTCCATCCTCGGGTTGCGGGACATCATGGACAGCGCCACGTCCACCATCGAGGACTGGACGGAAAAGGGAATATACGATGCCATGGAAGCGCTCTACGACGAGGTTTGGGTGTATGGCTGCCGTGAATACTACGACCCCGTCAAGGAGTACGAGATCCCGGAGCCTGTGGCCCGGAAGATCCATTTCACCGGGTATATTCCCAGGCAGATCCCGACCAGGGACAAGATTATGGCCACGAGGCAATCCCTGGGAATCGGCCCCAAGGAAAAGCTGATCGTGGTGACGACCGGAGGCGGGGGAGACGGGCATCCGGTGGTGCATACGTTCCTTTCGGCATTTGAGAATGAAAGGGGTGGCGTCCCGCCGCGCACTCGAGTGGTCATCGTGACGGGCCCCTTCGTTTCCTCGGCGGATTACCAGGACGTTGTGAGGCGGTGCGAGGCCCTCGGGTTCACCTCCTTGAAATTCCACCGCTCCATGGAACGGCTGATCGGCGCCGCCCAGGTTGTGGTCAGCATGGGGGGGTACAATACGGTATGTGAAATCGCGAGCCAGAAGAAACCGCTGCTGATCGTGCCCAGGGCGGTGCCTCGCGAGGAGCAGTTGATCAGGGCCCAGGTGCTGTGCGGCCTGGGGTTCTGCGACTACCTGGACCCGCGGGAACTGAACCCGCAATCCCTCCGCGACAAGATCCTCAATTTGCTCAACGGCGGCGCAACATGCCACCAGGCGGGGGATCTGCCCTTCACCGCCCTGGATGTCATCCGCAAGCGCATTTCGGAGGACAGAAAAGGGAATCGGGAGTGAGCTTCGGAACCAACCGCCTGGGGATGCTCCTCAAGGGTTACCCGCGCATATCGGAATCCTTTATCAGCACGGAAATCCTCCTGCTCGAGTCGCTCGGCGTTCCCATCGAGATCTTTTCCCTGAGGCAACCCAGGGAAACCTTCTGCCACGATCATGTCACAAAGATCGCGGCTCCCGTGACTTATCTGCCCGAATACGTTCTGCCCAACCTGGCCACCCTGTTCCGCAGCAACATGAGGCTCTGGCGCACGCTCGGCGCTCACTACCCGGGATGTTTTCGGGATGCGCTCAAGCGGGCTTATGAACGCCGCGCCGTCGCCACGGTCAGGCATTTCCTGCAGGCCGGCCATCTTGCGACGACGCGGCTGGCGGGGTCGAAGGTCTCGCACATTCACGCCCACTTCTGCCACACGCCGGCGTCGGTGGCGTTTTTCGCCTCCGGGCTGACCGGTCTTCCCTTCAGCTTTACGGCGCACGCCAAGGACATCTACACGTCCGATCCCGAACAGCTTTCCCGAAAAATCCGCAGGGCCCGTTTCGTGGTCACCTGCACCCGATACAACGCCGCGCACCTGGCGCAAATCGCGGGCGATGCGGCGATCCGGACCCCCATCCACACGATCTATCACGGAATCGATCCGGAGCTTTTCGCGTTCGGAACCGAAGCTCCCGCCGGGCCTCCCTACGAGATCCTGTCGGTGGGGCGAATGGTGCCCAAGAAAGGGTATGACGACCTCCTTCTGGCATTGAAAATCCTTGACGGGGAGGGCTTCGATTTCCGGTTCACCCACATCGGTTCCGGTGAAGAAAAACCCCGGCTCAAAACACTGACCCGAGATCTCGGTTTGTCACCGCGGGTTCGAATGCTGGGGACACTGCCCCACCGGGACGTGATCGATCGGTACCGCCGGGCTCATTGTTTTGCCCTGGCCTGCAAGGTTGCCGAAAACGGGGACCGGGACGGAATCCCCAACGTCCTGATCGAAGCCATGGCAGTGGGGCTGCCGGTGGTTGCAACCGCCGTCTCGGCCATTCCCGAGTTGGTTGAAAACGGGAAAACCGGAACGCTGGTGGAGTCGGGCAATCCGGCGGCCATGGCCCGGGCATTGCGGCGGGTGCTGGAGAACCCGGAACAGCGGATGCCCAGTGTGACGGCGGCCAGGAAACGCGTCGAAGAAGACTTCGACAACCGCCGCTGCATCCTGAAACTGCATGCGCTCTTCAAGCGGGTCCTGGACGCTCCGTGAAGATAGCTCTCTATTGTCCGAACAAACCGCTGACGCATCCCAACCCCTCCGGAGACCTGATCATCGCCCGGGGGCTGCACAACGCGCTCAACCGGTTCGGGCACCAATGCGAGGAAGTGCTGCAGTTCCGGTCTCGATGGTTCTGGAAATCGCCCGAAGGATGGTGCCGCGCCGCCGCCGCGCTGACGCGCGGCTTTCTGAACGCTTACCGCCTGGCCCCCCGCGTGTGGCTGACGTACCATTCGTACTATAAGTCCCCGGACGTCGTCGGCCCCTGGGTCAGCCGCGCGCTCGGCATCCCTTACGTTCTCTTCCAGCCCATGTACGGGACCCGAAGACGAAAAGACCCGCGCACGCGGGGCGGGTTCTACTTGAATCGCATCGCCTTGAAACAGGCATGCCACTCGTTCGTGAACAACCTCGACGACCTCGAAGCGATGCGCAGAATCGTTCCCGGCGGGAACATCACCTATCTGCCGCCGGGTATTTTCCCCAAGCAGTTCGCAAGGGACGAGAACCTCGGTTTCGAGATGAGGCGCGCTCTGCACATCGGCTCCGATGTCCCGGTGATCATGACGGCTGCAAGGTTCAGGGCCGACGTCAAGTACGAAAGCCTGGTCTACCTGCTTCACGCTCTCGCGAAACTTCGGCTGCGCCGGCCGCGCTTTCGCCTGCTCGTGGCCGGGGACGGTCCCATGGAAAGCCGTTTGAAGGAACTGGCCCGGGAATTGCTGCCGGGGCAGGCGTTGTTCGTGGGAAAAGTTCCGAGAGAAAAGATGTTCGAGTACTATTCAGCCTCTGACGTGTTCGCCTTTCCGGGGATCGGCGAATCCCTGGGAATGGTTTTCCTGGAGGCCCAGGCGTGTCGTCTTCCCGTCGTTGCCCTCGATACCGGCGGCGTGCCGCAGGTGGTGCGCTCGGGGGAAACCGGCCGGCTCGTTCCTAGGGACGATGGGGAAGCCATGGCCGCGGCCCTGGACGATCTGCTGGGTGACCGGGAGGCGAGGTTGACGATGGGCCGCAACGGTGAACGATTCATCCAAGAGGAAAGAAACCTCGAAAGGAACACCCTGCGCCTGTCCGCGGCGCTCGAAGCGATTGCGCGCTGACATCCTCAGTCGATGGCGGGGTACTCCCGCGGCTGCTCCGCGGGTGACTGCCGGCCATATTCCGGGCGCCGAGGGATCGTCACCTGAAACCGGTCCGTCGTCCGGAACGCCTTCGTGCCCGTCGGGGTTTGAACCGCTCTGAAGGAAACCCGGTCTTCCCCGATCGTGACGGCCACGATGGTTTGCTTCAGGTCGTTGTGGCTTCTCTGGCCGGCGTTTCCAACGTTGACGTACGGAATGCCGCCCGGCTCATCCGGAATCCTGCGGCGATTGTAGACGTGGGTGTGCCCCGCGAAAAATGCCCGCACCTTCTCGTTGTGCCTGAGGAGCACGCTCCAGAAGGGATCGTTGCGGGGATCGTCCGGAATGTAGGGCTCGTGACGGCAGACGAAGACATGCCGGGCGTCCGGAGCCGTGACGATGGCGTTCTCCAGCCATTCCAGCACGGCGGAACCGTGCGGATTGCGGGCGAATTCCGAATACTGGTCGAGCACGATGAACCGGGCGTCGTTCCAGTCGAAGACATAGTTGACGGTTCCGGGAACGTGGAGCTTGACGGACGGCGTCAGCGCCGGGAGCATGTCTTCGAGAATGACCCGGACATCCGCGGGTTTCTCGTGGTTGCCCCGCACCGGGAGCAGTGGAGGGGCATCGGCCTGGAAAACCTCCCTGTAAAGCGTGCGGGTTTGCGAGACCGGATCGATGTCGCCAAGGGCGATGACGATTCCGATCCCGGCGATGTCCGCAATTGCGCCGTTTTTCATGTCGCGGACTTCCTCGAGCACGTTGCGCAGGCGGGAGTGTTCGGAGCGGCTGTCGGCGATGACGGCAAAGGTCCGGGACTGCGCCGCCGCGGCGCCGGAAAGGAAGACCAGGACCAGCACCAGCGCGGCCCACGCCTCAAACCTTGGGAAACACCACTTCGTTCGCATCGATTCATCCGTTCGGCAGATGGGAGCACCTCGCGTTCCCCAGGGCGCGCTTGCAGGCGATGGCGGGAATCCGGGGTTTGCCGGAGACGGTCCGAAATGCGGAGGGAAGGCGGAGCCGGGCCGCGATGCGCGCCGGTGAACGTTTGTTCGGCCTCCGACAGGATGAAGGTTCCGGCGCATCACGCTAATCCGAACAAAGCTGCCTCAGTTTCGACACCTGGGCGGGCTCTCCGATGACGATGATCACCATCCCCGCCTGGATTATTTCCCCCTGGGAGGGGTTGTAAATGAATTCCTCGGCATCCGGTCGTCTGATGGAGATCGGCGCCAGCCCGGTCTTGCGGAAAATATCCGAGGCCGAGAGGGATGAGCCGATCAGGGCGCACGACTCGCCAACCACGACCTCCTCCACCCGGAAAGCCTGTTCCCGGCCGCGAAGCATACGATCCAGGAAGGAGACCACGTTGGGACGAACCATTTCGCTGGCCATCCTCATGCCGCCGATAAAGGACGGATTCACAACGTAATTGGCCCCCGCCCGGTAGAACTTGTCGGCAAGGTTGTTCTCCTCGCAGCGCGCCACGATCTTGATGCCTGGATTGATGTAGCGTGCCTGGACGGTGATCAGCAGGTTGTCGCTGTCGTTGTTGAGAGCGCAGATGATGCCGGATGCCCGATCGATTCCCGCCTTGTGCAGCGCCTCCTCCTCGGTTGCGTTGCCCTGCAGGCAGTACACGTCCTCGAAATGCTTGCGGACGAACGCGATCCGGTCGGGAAGCTCCTCGATCACCACGCACGATCGGTTCGTGGAATGCAGCTCTCGAAGCACGTTGAAACCGGTTTTGCCCGCTCCGCAAACAAGGATGTGACCTTTCAGCGCGGCAATGCGCCTCTCCATCTTCCGCTCCTTCAGCAAACGCGCGAGGTTTTTTTCCACCACGAAGCCGGTGATGGCCGATACGGCGTACAGTGTGACTCCCATTCCCGACCACATCAGAATCATCGCAAAGACTCTCCCGCCCGAGCTGATCTGGTCGAGGACCTCGCCGTACCCCACGGTGGTGAGAGTGATGCTCGTCATGTACGCGCACTCGAAGAAACTCCAGCGTCCGTCCCCGATGACGTAAAAACCTATCGTCCCGAACAGAAAGGCGCACAGGATCATCAGCGCGGGCGCCACCAGGCGCTCGAGGAATTCCTTGGCAAGAGAAAATTCAGCCGCCATGCTTCGGCCGGATGTGGAATCGCTCATGGCTTGAAATGTCCCCGATCGACACGCTGACGGTTGTGGAATCGCGGCGTCTCATGCCGGCTTGCGTTCAAGACGGCGGCAGTGGGCGAGGGCGCTGAGTCCGCCCCCTCCGGTTCCCGGGTCGGCTCGGCATCGCGTAATCGCCATGGGACCGAACGGATCGTTCGCACGGACCCGGGGAAAGCGCCACCCATGGCCGTTCCGGCGCTATTCTTCCTTCACGGTTTTTTCGTAGAGCCAGAGTGCGCCGCTCAGCCGTTCCAGCCCCTGTTCCCACAGGGCCAGTGCCTGTTCCGTAACGCGCGGCAGGGCTCTGAAGAGCTCATCGGCCCGGTCGATCAGTTCGACGATGTCTTGCTCACCCGTATCCATGGTTCACGCTCCCTTGGCCATTCGCCCTCCGAATCGGCGGCAAAGCGCGGCCGAAAAGGCCCGCCCGCCCGCTCTCCGACTGAGGATAAACCGGCCGGTATGGGACGGTTTTGCCCCGGTCCCGTTCCGGGAATGTGCCGGCCCCCGGTACGCATCGCGACTCAACTCGCTATAATGCCCGATAACGAACCCCTCGCACAGAAGATTTTTCGTTTGCCCCCTCCGGTCATGGCCGGATCGGGACCGGTTCATCCCAGCTAATTTATGGCACATCTTATAGCTTGACCAAATAATTAAGCACAAATATAACTGTCGATCGATATCATTCGGTGATCCGGATTCGTTCCGACATTGCCGCTCCCCCCCTTTTACCGGTTCAGGAAAGGTGAGACCCGTATGCCCAAACGCAACGACATTCAAAAGGTGATGATCATCGGCTCGGGGCCGATCATCATCGGCCAGGCCTGTGAATTCGACTATTCGGGAACCCAGGCGTGCAAGGCGCTTCGAAAACTGGGTTATTCCATTCTGTTGGTCAACTCCAACCCGGCGACCATCATGACGGATCCGGGAATGGCCGATGTGACGTACATCGAGCCGCTGACCTTCGAATCGGTGAAAAAGATCATCGAAAAGGAACGCCCGGACGCCATCCTGCCCAATCTCGGCGGTCAGACCGGGCTGAACCTCACGGCCGAGCTTCACCGCAAGGGCGTCCTGGATGCCTGCGGGGTCAAAATCATCGGCGTCCAGGCGGATGCCATCGAACGCGGGGAAGACCGGATCGCCTTCAAGGAGACCATGAACCGGCTCAACATTGAAATGCCGAGGAGCGAGCCGGCTCTGTCGGTGAAGGAGGCCGAGGAGATCGCCGCCCGGCTGGGATATCCGGTGGTGATACGGCCGGCCTACACGCTCGGGGGCACCGGCGGAGGACTCGTCTACAACGTGGAGGAATTGCGCACCATTGCCGGCCGGGGCATTTCCGCGAGCCTGGTGGGACAGGTGCTCGTCGAAGAATCGGTGCTCGGGTGGGAGGAATTGGAGCTCGAAGTGGTGCGTGACGCCAAGAACCGGCGAATCACCGTGTGTTTCATTGAAAACGTGGACGCCATGGGGATTCATACGGGGGATTCGTTCTGCACCGCCCCCATGCTCACCATCTCCCCTGCTTTGCAGGAGAAGCTGCAGAAGTATTCCTATGACATTGTCGAAGCCATCGAGGTCATCGGCGGAACCAACATCCAGTTCGCGCACGATCCGAAAACCGGCCGCGTGGTGGTGATCGAGATCAACCCGAGAACATCCCGCTCGTCGGCACTCGCCTCCAAGGCGACCGGTTTCCCCATCGCCATGATTTCCTCGATGCTGGCCGGAGGCCTCACCCTCGATGAAATCCCCTACTGGCGCGAAGGCACCCTGGACAAATACACGCCCTGGGGGGACTACGTGGTCGTGAAGTTCGCCCGCTGGGCGTTCGAGAAATTCAAGGGCGTCGAGGACCGCCTCGGCACGCAGATGCGTGCGGTGGGAGAGGTGATGAGCCTGGGCAAGAACTACAAGGAAGCCCTTCAGAAGTCCATCCGCTCCCTGGAAATCGGCCGGCACGGATTCGGTTTTGCCGGGGATTTCCGTGGCAGGCCGCTGGAAGAACTGATGGAAGCACTCTGCACGGCCACCAGCGAACGCCAGTTCCTCATGTACGAAGCCTTGAGGAAAGGCGCCGACGTCGGGGCAATCTACGCCAAGACCCACATCAAGCCCTGGTTCATCGAACAGATGAAGGAACTGGTCGAACTTGAGGAAACGATCCTTTCCCACAAGGGGCGCGAGCTGCCCGATGATCTGCTCGCCCGGGCCAAGCGGGACGGCTTTGCCGACAAGTACCTGGCGCAACTGCTGCAAGTGCCCGAAGCCCGGATCCGCAATCGAAGAAAAGAGCTTGGAATCGTCCAGGGGTGGCAGGCGGTGCCGGTCAGCGGGGTCGAGAACGCCGCTTACTTCTATTCGACCTATAACGCTCCCGATGCGGTCGAAACCAGCAGCCGCCGCAAGATCATGGTCCTCGGGGGAGGTCCGAACCGGATCGGCCAGGGAATAGAGTTCGACTACTGCTGCGTGCACGCCGCCTTCGCCCTCAGAGACGAAGGTTTCGAATCCATCATGGTGAACTGCAACCCGGAAACGGTTTCCACCGACTACGACACCTCGGACAAACTGTATTTCGAACCGGTGACCGTGGAAGACGTCCTGTCGATCTATGAAAAGGAGAAACCGGAGGGCGTCATCGTTCAGTTCGGCGGGCAGACCCCGTTGAACATCGCGCGGGAGCTTTGCGACGAGGGGGTGAACATCCTGGGAACGACGGTGGACACCATCGATCTTGCGGAAGACCGGGATCGATTCCGCGGGATGATGAAGAAGCTCGGCATACCGATGCCGGAATCGGGCATGGCGAGCACCCTGGAAGAAGCCCTGGAGGTGGCGCGCAAAATCGGCTACCCGCTCATGGTGAGGCCGTCCTACGTGCTCGGCGGACGCGGCATGGAGATCGTCCATGACGAGGAGATGCTCGAGCGTTACGTGGCGGCGGCGACGGGCGTCACCCCCGATCGGCCCATCCTCATCGACAAGTTCCTCGAGAACGCCATCGAGGCCGAGGCGGACGCCATTTCCGACGGGACCGACGCTTTCGTGCCCGCCGTCATGGAACACATCGAGCTGGCGGGGATTCATTCCGGCGATTCGGCGTGCGTCATTCCACCCATCAGCATCCCGCCGCGTCACCTCGAAACCATCTATGAATACACGCGCAAGATCGCCGTCGAGCTCAACGTGGTCGGCCTCATGAACATTCAGTACGCCATTGCGAGGGACACGGTCTACGTCTTGGAAGCCAACCCGAGGGCATCCCGCACCGTTCCCCTGGTGTCCAAGGTGTGTAATATCCCCATGGCCCGCATGGCCACCTGGATCATGCTCGGCCGAAAACTCGGCGAGCTTGGCGTCAAGAGCCGGCACATACCGCATTTCGGAGTCAAGGAAGCGGTGTTTCCCTTCAACATGTTTCCGGAAGTGGATCCCGTGCTCGGGCCGGAAATGCGCTCAACCGGCGAAGTCCTCGGAATGGCGGATTCTTTCGGCCTGGCCTACTTCAAGGCTCAGGAGGCCACACTCCAGGGCCTCCCGCCGACCGGAACGGTGCTCATCACGGTCGCGGACGAGGACAAGGAAGCCGCACTGCAGGTGGCCAAGCATTTCGAAGGGCTTGGATTCAAGCTCATGACCACGCGCGGCACCCACAGATTCATGCGGGAAAACGGCATCCGGACGGAGCGCATCGACAAGCTGCACGAGGGACGGCCCAATATCGTGGATGCCATCAAGAACAAGGAGATCCACCTGGTCATCAACACACCCGACGGCAAGGTCAGCCTCCACGACGATTCCTACATCCGCAAGGCGGCTATCACTTACAAAGTGCCCTACATCACGACCATCGCCGCCGCCGTTGCCGCGGCCAGGGGGATCGAAGCGTTCCGGAAGGGCTGGAAGGCCGCCAAATCACTCCAGGAATACCACGCGGACATAAAGTGACAGGGAGCCCCGCACGGTCCGGGCAACCATCCCGGAAACGGAAGGGCGCGTGCCGCCGCGCGCTCCCTTCCGCGCGAAGGATCAGCGACCCGCTGTGCCGCTCTGGCCCTCCCCGGGGGGCTGCCGGCGTGCCTGTTCGTCGAATACGAACATCTCGGGAATCTCCATGCGCAGGTTGAAGGTGTGGTCGATTTGAAGCCTGACGCCGTTTGCCGTGCAGGTCATCACGTGGCCGCCGGTTTCCCGTTCTTCGTCGAGAAAATGCAGGTGATACCCGGGCACGTTGATGCCGCTGCTGTAATCCGGACACCGGAAACCGACCATGGTCCCCTTGACATGCCGCAGCTCGAGCACCGGGAAGCCTCTCACGATGTCTCCCAGGGGCGCGTACGGTTCCTGCTGCCGAGTGACGTTGCGAAGCTTGATGTATTCGAAAGTCCCCTCCAGCCTTATGGCGTAGAAAACCAGGTGACTGGGCGCCACTTGTTTGAGCAGGATTTCGAATTCATGCCAGGGCATGCGGTTGGGCAGGTCCAGTTGAATGTCCGGCTCGAAGAAGATGACCACGGCGAAGGGGGTTTTCATGGAGGGTTCGACCAGCCGTGCCTTGCCGTCCGCGAGGATCTGGTAAAAAGAACCGTCGAAGGCGATCATCTCACCGTCCAGGGAATTGAAAGTTCCCAATCCGAAATTCCCGTGTTCGGCCAGTTTTTCATACGTGGTGTGCCCGTCGTAGAGGCCTTCCATCAGCACGCTCATAGTCGAGATCTGATAGAGCTCATGGGCTTTCGTCAAGTCCTGGTGCACGCGGTGCTTCTTCCTGCGATGAAGACTGAGCGCGTGGATGAATCTGGTTTCGATGTCCCGTAAAGACATGCGCGACTCCTGGGCTGAACGTTCATTTTGACCGGTTCGTGCACGGGCGTTGCCCGCGACGACACAAGGGTGTTCCCGGGCCGATGCCGCCGCCGGGGGGCGGCTCTCGAATCCCCGGGACATTCGTTTTACAGTGTTGATTATTCTTTTCCTATATTATAAAGTGACTCTAATATGAATTCTGCCTCATCGGAGCGCCGGCTGCAGGGTCGAGACGCCCGTCGCGCCGGTGACCGGGTGGGCGAGCCCGCGAGACGGACCGGACCGTGTCGCACGGCGCCGCCCGAAGCGAGGGAACCTCATTTGCGTGGAGGATGGAAGCATGGCAATTGGTCACGCCCCCAAACTGGTTGGCCAGCAGAAGCAGAAGAATCCGACGAATCTCAGCGAGCTCGTCGAGCACTTCGAGGCGCAGGCGAACATCCTTCAGGAAGGCGGGTGGGCCGAAGACGCCGCCGGTCTTCGCAAGTGGGCGGCTGAACTGAAGGAACAGCCCACGAGGGACCATCGTCGGTAGAAAGTCTCTGCGTCGACTCGCTGCAACTGCCTGTTCGTCGTTTTCCTCAACGCCGGTCTTACGGCCGAATCACATTAGCATTTTTGCCCTGCGCCAGCCACTCTTTTCCTGAAAACAAAGGACTTCGGAGGAGCGGGCGGATGTCTCCCGGCAGGGCGTCCTCCGAGGCCGCCCGAGATCGGGTGCTCTCCCGCCTCGAATCGATCTCGTCCGGGGCCGAGGGTCCATGGACCGAGCCTCGTGATACCAGGTCGCATTTAAGATCGCGCAACAACCGTTCGCCCGACTTTGCGGCGAAGGGGACATGCCATGTTCCCTCTCCGGAGAAGATCGTCCGCGGAGGTGTGCCGGTCGTTAGTGGAAACTGCGTTCTTTGTCAATATCTGAGTCGCGTAGGGTGGGGTGCGCGGCAGCGCAGCCCACGGTCCCAATACCCTTGCCCCTGCCGTCGTAGCCAATATACTGGGGGGAGAGCTTTGTGCCCTCCCGTCAATACGACCACCTTGAACGCAAGTCCGCATGAAAAGTCGGGTTTTCCCGCAGTGCACGCATCGAGGGCCGTCCCCGGTTCGTTTCGGGACCTGCAATCGGTCCCTGTGACGGCACGCGGACCGTTCGTTTGCCCTTGCCGGCAGGCGTCCGGTTGCCATTCCTCTGGCTGAAGCCGTCGCCTTGAAGTATGATCGAACCCGGATGCGATTCTCGTTGGAGAATCGCAAGCGGGCATTCACGCCCGGAAAGGCCGGTCGTAGTCCTCAACGTTCGCAAAAGGCCGGTCGGCCTGACTGCCGCTCTTGACTCGACGATGGAGGAACCCATGAAAATCCTGGTGACCGCGCGGCTGTCCGACGATGTGGTGTCGCTCATCGAGCAGGACCATGAAGTTGAAATGAACCGGGAAAATCGACCCATGGAGAGGGGTGCCCTGCTTGCCGGGATAGCGGGCAAACAGGGCGTTCTGTGCAGTATTTCGGACCGTGTGGACGAGGAGTTCCTGGCGCTCGCCCCGGGTCTCAAGATCATCGCGAACTTCGGAGTCGGGTTCGATCATATCGACATTGCCGCCGCTTCCAGGCGCGGGATTCCGGTGACCTACACGCCGGGGGTTCTCACCGACGCGACGGCCGATATTGCGTTTGCCTTGATTCTGGCGGTTTCGCGCCGGGTGGTCGAAGGGGACCGAATGACCAGGGAGGGGGGATTCAGGTTCTGGGCTCCGTTCCACTTCCTCGGGAGGCAGGTGAGCGGGAAGACGCTGGGGATCGTCGGCATGGGGCGCATCGGGGAAGCGGTGGCCAGGCGGGCGGCGGGATTCGACATGAAGATCGTCTACCACGGCCGGAACAGGCTCGACCCGGCCGACGAGCAGCGACTGCGGGCACGATACCTGCCCTTGCACGAGCTCCTGCGGGAAGCCGACTTCGTGTCCCTTCACGTGCCCCTGACCACCGAGACCCGCCATCTCATCGGCCTCGAGGAATTGCGGCTCATGAAGCCTTCGGCCGTCCTGATCAATACGTCGCGCGGCCCGGTGGTGAACGAGGCGGCCCTGGTCGAGGCGCTGCAGGAGGGGCGAATCGGCGGGGCGGGCCTCGACGTCTACGAGAACGAACCCGAATTGGCGGCGGGACTCTCCGGGCTGGAAAACGTGGTGCTCCTTCCACACGTGGGGAGCGCCACCATCGAAACGCGAACGAAAATGGCGCTCATGGCCGTGGAAAACCTCCTGGTCGGACTGCGCGGCGAGCAGCCGCCGAATTGCCTGAACTGGTCCTCGGTGATGGGCGTAAAAGGGAGATGAAGCGGGCGGGGGCGGTTGCGTCGGTTCCGGGAAACCGGAACGGGATGCGCGCGCCGCTCCATGGATCAATGGACCGGGAGCCCTTCTCCAAGGCTCTGAAGCGTCGGTCGGTTCGAGGATCACTTCGATGAGGGACAAGCAGCGCCGTGCGCTCACTGAAATCCACCTTGCGGGGCTTCGGGCCGTGGAGCCGGAGAATGCCGTGAAAGTTCACCTTCGGCGGTCCGGTAACGATCTCCACGTGGGAGAGCGGTCCTACGCCCTGGATGATTTCGAGAGGATCATTCTGGTGGGAGCCGGGAAGGGGGCCGCTCCGATGGCCAAAGCGGTCGAGGACGTTCTTGGCGACCGGCTCGCCGCCGGATGGATTACGGTCAAATACGGTCACGGCCTCTCCCTGAAAAAAACCCATGTCATGGAGGCCGGCCATCCGATTCCGGACGAAGCGGGGCTCGAGGCGACTCGAACGTTGCTGGCCCGGCTCGGGGAATGCTCGGAGCACGATCTGGTCGTCGGGGTCTTTTCCGGCGGAGGTTCCGCTCTGCTTCCCGCGCCATGTCCGGCCGTCTCCCTCGAGGAGAAAAAGGAGATCACTCGGCTGTTGCTGGAATGCGGTGCATCCATCGATGAGATCAACGCCGTCAGGAAGCATCTGTCGCGAAGCAAAGGGGGAGGCCTCGCCAAGGCGGCTCATCCGGCGACGGTGGTTTCCCTCCTGCTCTCGGATGTGATCGGCGACCGGCCGGATGTGATCGCCTCGGGTCCCACCGCACCGGATGTCAGCACCTTCGCGGACGCCCTCGAAATCATCGAACGATACGGCCTCACGGGCAAGATCTCCACGAACGTTCTCGGGCGCCTGAACGACGGGGCCGCAGGCAGACTGGAGGAAACACCCAAACCGGGCGATCCCCTGTTCGCCGGGCTGCTGAACCTGGTCGTCGGGAACAACCGGGCCGCGCTGAACGCCGCCGCCGACAGGGCACGTGCCCTCGGCTTCCATACGCTGGTCCTTTCCTCCGGCATCCGGGGCGAAGCCAGGGAAGTGGCGAAGGTTTTCGCGGCTGTCGGAAGAGAAGTGATCGAGGCGGGGCATCCGGTTGCCGCTCCGGCGTGTATTCTTTCGGGGGGGGAGCCCACCGTCACCGTTCGAGGCCCGGGCAAGGGAGGCCGCAGCCAGGAACTGGCGTTGGCTTTCGCCATCGCCGTGGACGGGCTGGACCGGTTGGCGCTGCTCGCCGCCGGCACCGACGGCACCGATGGGCCAACCGACGCCGCCGGCGCGTTTGCGGATGGGCACACCTGCAGCCGCGCCCTGCGGCTCGGCCTCATCCCCCGTGAATTCCTCGCCCGTAATGATTCATACAATTTTTTTGCGCCGATCGACCAACTGTTCAAAACCGGCCCCACGCGAACCAACGTCATGGACCTCTTCTGCCTGATCGTGGATCGGGAGTGAGCGGGTGGAGCGGATGACCTTACGGAGCGGATCGAATAAGGAAAGAGGCGTTATGAGCGATCGCAGGGAACCTGCCGCCGGCTCGCCCGGAGCAACCGAGGAGGTCGTGCCGCCGCTGAGGGGAAGCTACTGGGTGTTGCCCGGTAGGTTGCTGGCCGGACGATGTCCGATACGGCACGACCCCGGCGACACGGCGCGGGATCTGGGGGTATTGATCGAGAGCGGCATTCGCTGCGTGATCGACCTCATGGACGGCAAGGAAGTGGATCGCGACGGAAACCCTTTCCCGGATTACGGGGATGCGCTCACCCGGGTGGCCCGGGCCGCCGGCACGGCCGTCACGCGGCGAAAAATCCCGGTGGACCACCTCGCGCCGGAAGAAGGCGCCATCCGGACCGTGCTCGATGCGATCGACGGGGCTCTGGCGGAGGGAAAGCCGGTTTTCCTGCATTGCTGGGCCGGGCGGGGTCGCACAGGGGTGATCGTGGGCTGCTACCTCGTGCGCAACGGTTTGAGCGGAAGAGAAGCCTTGGAGGAAATCGCCCGTCTGCGCGGACACCTGGAAAGCGAGCATCCCTCGCCGGAAGCCGAGACGCAGAGGAAGATCGTTCTGACCTGGCAGGATACCACACGGGCTGCCGGATGAGACCTCAAACGACGTCGAGGTGCCGGGCATTCCGGTCGGCGGTCTGTCCCCCGCTTCATGCGCGGCAGTCCCGTCTGGTCCAATGGGAGAGGTCTTCAGGCTTGCGTGATTGAGGATGCAGGTCCCACTCCGGCCACCCGCTTTTTTGCAGGTAGACGTCGTCGACGGCGGCCTCGGGCGATAGATATGCGCCGAGTTCCTCATCGTCGATTCCAAGGAGGAATCGTCCTCGACCTCGAGGACTGAACCGGATCCAAAAAATGCCGACATCCGTCTCATATAGCCACATCGTGCCGGACCTTCTCACGCTCGGGTTGCGCCGATCGAGCACCGGCCCCGACATCCGGGCCGCCGGTCGACGAGCGGATCAGAACACATCGAGAAACTCGCAGGCGTTGTAGTCGGGTACGATGAGCCACAACCGCTTCAGCGTCTCGGGCGGGTTTTTCTCCAAAACCCGGCGCAGGAGCAAGGCCGAACGGCGAGGCAGCAGGGTGCCGTGCACCGTACCGAGCAGTGGCAGCGCAACGGACTGGAAACCATGCCCGGCGGCTTCGCGCACTATGGCCTGAAACGCGGCGGAAACCCATTCCTCCTTCCACGTCGGTTCACGATCCAGGTCGTGAACGATTGCATAAATCATTGCCGGGAAACCGTGTTTCACCATCACGCTGCCGGGCTGCACCGGGCGCGCGGTAAATGCCGCCGTCAGGATCCGAACGGGGTGGTCCGCCGTTTCGTGAAATTGCGGTCCGGCACTGAGCACCATGTAGGAATCCTCTTCGGCCACCACGGCATCCACCTGGAACGGAGGCCTCCGGTACGGCTCCGCCGCAATCACGATGCCGCCGAACGTCGTCCGGTTTCGGTCCATACCACGGATCAGTCTGAGCTGCGGCATCATGCCGTTCCTTGGCTGGTGTCAGCGGATGGTCTCATGAGTGCCCGCATCGGACACGGTTTCCGAAGGGATCAATGTATTCGAACTCGGTGAAATGTTCAATGGAGAGAAAGGCGGGAAGAAAGGAGATCGAAGACGCGATGCTTCGACCTCCTCGGGAAAGGTCGTAACGATCCGCTTTCGCAAGATGTGTGTGCGCCCCGGAGGCCGTATAGCCTCCGAGGCGGCCGAGTTTTCCTCTCAGATCACGATCGAGAACGAAAACCACGGGAAAAATCCGAGGAACGGCAGCACGCAGTAGGGATCGTAGGAACCGTAATATCCGCCGTCGTAGTACCCGTAGTAGTCTGAGGAGTAGGCATACGGCCAGTAATATCCGAAACCGAATCCGTACGGCCAGTAGTTCCACCAGTATGGCCAGTATGGTCTGCCGTACCATGAACCCCAGCCCCAACGCCAGTGTCCGTAATAGTCGTATCCCCATCCGCCCCAGTGGTTGGACCAATGGTTGTGGTCCCATCTCCCGTGGCGCTGGTTATAATACGCCGCATTCGCGTGGTTCCACCTCGGATAGCGGCTGTTCCCGGCCTGCGCGCGGTTGTTCCATGCATTCCCGCGACTGTTCCCGGCCTGTGCGCGGTTGTTCCATGCATTCCCGCGGCTGTTCCCGGTCTGCCCGCGATTGTTCCAGGCTTGCCCTCGGTTGTTTCGGGCGGCGTCACGGTTGTTCCATGCATTCCCGCGGCTGTTCCCGGTCTGCCCGCGATTGTTCCAGGCCTGGCCTCGGCTGTTTCGGGGCGCGTTGCGGTTGTTCCATGCCTGTCCGCGGCTGTTCCCGGTCTGCCCGCGATTGTTCCAGGCCTGGCCTCGGCTGTTCCGCGCGGAGTCGCGGTTGTTCCATCCCTGTCCGCGACTGTTCCCGGCCTGCCCGCGATTGTTCCAGGCCTGGCCTCGGTTGTACGAACGCTGACCGCCGTAACTCCTGTACTGGGAACCGGTATTGCCCCTGAACTGGGAACCGGCATTGCCCCTGAATCCCTGGCGGGAGCCGCTGAAGGAATGTCCTCCTCCTCCGCGTCCTCCACCGAAAGAATGTCCTCCGCCACCGGCGCGTCCTCCACCGAAAGAATGTCCGCCGCCGCCGTGGCCGCCTCCCCGCCCTTGAGCGTAGCTGAAAGAAGGTGTGGATACAATCAGCAGGAGCGCGGCAGATAGCAATGAAAGGGATGCGAGCTTCCAAGACCTCATTTCTATCACCTCCCCCCAACAGTCATTGTTGAGACTAACAATTTGAAAGTACACACTTTACCATACCTGTCAAGGTATCCCCGAAGTATCCGGAGCAGCACCGGCATCGGACGGTCCTGCAAAGAATCATTCCCCACCCTGCCTTTCCCGCCTGTCGATGCCGCGCTGACCCATGTCCCCGACCTCCAGGCGCCCCGGATGCCGTATCTGCGAATAATGCCGCCGAGCTTTCACGAGGACTGCCGCACAAGAAGGACATGGATCGTTTCCCGGCGGTTTTTCAACGGGGCGGCGCCACGCTCCGCACCCGGCTTTCCCCAACCCGCGTTTTTTCCAAGCCTCCTTCGGTTCAAAGTCGGTTGCCGTTACACCCGTTCTTGTCCTTTCAATCATGATGACGACCGAGGATGCAAAAGAGTCTACATAAATATCTCAATAACATCGCGCGGAAAGCCGATAGATTCCGGAAGATTTCATGTGCGGGGAATCCGTCGGTTGCATGCCGTTCAGATTTTGCTTGAAAAATTCTCTTGAGGCCTGGATGCTGGATTGTGTGTCATTCAATAAAACGGGGGAGGGAATGAATTTATGAAGACGGTCGTTCGAATGCTTGTTGTTGCCGCGGTGGTCGCCGCGATCGCCGCCTGTTCGGGAGTGCAGGTCTACCAGCCGTCTCCGGCTTCTCAGGGAGGATACGACTTTGCGGCGGGAGATCTGCCGAGCCCCTATCCGCCTTATCATCGTCCGAGCCATGATTGATGGGATGAAAGAAATGATCCTGCGTGGACTTCCGGTCCTCGCGTTGATTCCGTCGCCGCTGGGTTGCGCGAAAACGAGGACCTGAGGGGATGATTGCGCCGAGCGGCAACCCCGTCGATTCGACGCAGGGGATGGAGCCGGCGGCCATTGTCCGCGGCGTCACGACCCGAGCCCCTGAAAACCCTGCACCATGCGGTATGGCGGACCGGAAGGTATTTCAGGTCCTCATTGCGCCTGGTGGCGGGGGTTGCGATACGCAGAATCGGAGTTTGAGCTTCATCGATGAGTTGCGCCTTGTGCTTCGAGGCCGGGTTGTTCCGGGCTCTTCGGCGTTCCGGTGCCCCGTCTTATCATACGAGGCTTCTGTCCGATCCCCGACGAGAGTCACTTCAGATTCCGGATGCGCACCTCGATGCTCTTTTCATCCTTGAGCAAACCGATCAACTGCGTGACGTCGGTCTCACCGTAATGATAGGGATAAAGAATCCGGGGCCTGATGATCCGGGCGGCGTCGGCGACCATCTCGGGCGTCATGGTATAGGGCAGGTTCATCGGCAGAAAGGCGATGTCGATATTCTTCAGGTCTTTCATTTCCGGAATGTTTTCCGTGTCGCCGGCCACGTAAACCCTCTTTTCGCCGAAGGTGAACACATAGCCGTTGCCGAAGCTTTTTGCGTGATAAGGGAAGCCGGACGGCCTCAAGTGCACGATGTTATAGGCCGGGACCGCCTCCACCGTGATGCCCTGAATGGTCTTCAGATCCCCATTGTGCATCACCAGGCCTTCCTGGTACTGCCGACCGCAGGTTTCGGTCAACACGACCAGAGTTTTGTCCGTAACGATGTGCCCCAGCGCCTTCGGATCGAAGTGGTCCTTATGTTCGTGCGTGATGAAAACGATGTCGGCTTTGGGCAGCTTGGAATACTCGGCGACTTCGCTGTAGGGGTCGACATAGATGACCTTGTCGGCAAATTGGAAGGCAAGGCTGCCGTGCCCGAGAAACTGAACGGACAGCGGACCCGCGGCGGTCTCGAATCTGTCCGATTCCACCTGCTGCGCGCCCGCATCGGGAAAGACCGCCACAACGAGGAACAACACCAGAGTCAGCGCCTTTGTCATAGACAATCTCCTTAGGCTTGTCGGATCGAAACGGGCTTGGCCGGCCCGGCCGATGTCGACATGGATTCACGACATGACGCGGCCTGCCCAAGCCTTTCCGTCTTTGTTTTGGGGGCACTCGCCACTCGCTTTCGGCGGCGCCTGTCTGCAAACATAAGAAGAGGCGGGTGTCCGGTCGAGTCGTGCATCGGCAAAAAGCTTGACAAGCGATATGCAGGCCGATGACGCCGAGAGGCTCGGTGCCGCTTGGGCGAGGGCCTTGCGCGAGATCGACCCCGCGCCGGGCGTTCGAGCGGCCGTCGGACCGGGCGAAACCTCCCCGATGAAGTCTTTTAACATCGGATGACTCTCGTCATCAAGCGTCCATCTCGTGCGACCAGGAGCCTTTCGCCACGGTGACGGGCGCATGGGTTGCGGCGCGATTCCGGTGTTGCCGCATTGCGTTGAGTGCTGTCCGAGTCTGAAAGTTTTTGTGTTTTGCTCGGCGGGTGTTGTATAAATTCGCAGGTTTCGCTCCACAGGCCGAAAGGGTGAGAGCGGGCAGTCAGGGGGCACGATACCGCGTGGCCTCGATGTGGGTCGGGTTTTGAGTGAAACAAACACAACGCACGGGCATTGGTGGGCGTCCCGTTGCGGTGTCACGATCGTCCGAATCAGCCGGCAGCCGGTCTTTCGAGCCAATCGGAGCGACATGACGCGCCGGAGTGCGCCGGTCGGTCCGCTCCCTCACGGTCGCAACCCGGAAGCCGCCGTCCGCGGAAAGGATACGACATTGTTTTCTCCAGTCCTGAATAAGCCCGCACTGGTCCTGGCGGCCCTGCTTCTGGCGGGAGTAATGTCCGGCTGCGAGCGACAGAACCAGTATGTCGCGCCTCCGCCGCCGGCCGTCACCGTGAGTCAGCCTTTGAAAAAAGAGGTGACCGACTACCTTGAGTTCACCGGGACGACCCAGGCGGTCGCTACCGTCGATATTCGCGCCCGGGTCCAAGGCTTCCTGCAGACCGCCACCTTCAGGGAAGGCGCTTTCGTCAAGAAGAACGATCTGCTCTACATCATTGATCCCAGGTCCTACCAAGCCGCGGTGGACAAGGCCGTGGCCGATCTGGCCGACAAGAAGGCCCAGGCGGAGAAGGCCGAAGTCGAGCATCTTCGCAATCAGAGGCTTTTCAAGGAGAATGCCACCTCCGAGAAGGAACTGGTCAACGCCAAGGCGGCCCGGGATTCCGCCAAAGCCAATGTCGCGGCCGCGGAAGCGAGCCTCGAGGATGCCAAAATCAACCTGGGTTATTGCTCGATTTACGCTCCGCTCAGCGGACGCATCGGCCGGAACCAGGTGGACATCGGCAACCTGGTGGGGGCGGGGGAGTTCACTCTCCTTACGACCATCAAGCAGTACGACCCCATCTATGCCTACTTTACGCTCAACGAACGGCAGCTCCTGAGGCTGATGCGGCTGGCGCGCAAGGGCCGGGAATATGCCGTTCAGGACACGGTCATCCACATGGCGCTGGCCAACGAGAACGGGTATCCGCACGAGGGAAGGCTGGACTACGCGGACCTCGGCGTGGATCAGAGCACCGGGACCATGCTCATGCGCAGCGTCTTTTCGAATCCGAATCCTCCGGCCATTCTGCCCGGCCTGTTCGTGCGGCTGCGCGTGCCGGCCGGGGTCCGACCCGGCGCGCTGCTGGTGAGCGAGCGCGCCATCGGGTCCGACCAGGGCGGTCAGTTCGTGCTGGTTGTGAACTCGGAGGATATCGTCGAAATGAGGCGGATCGTTCCGGGTAGCGTGACGGACGGCATGCGCGTCATAGAGGAAGGTCTCAACGGCGATGAGTGGATCGTCGTCAACGGCATTCAGCGGGCCCGCCCAGGGGCCAAGGTCAAGCCGACGCGCGTCGATTCCGTTGCGCGCGACGCGGCGGCCGGCACTCCGTCCGGCAGCGCCCCGAACACAGCCGCGAGTCCGTCGGCCAAACCGTGATTTGGAGCAAACCCGCCCATGCTGTCCCGATTCTTCATCGACCGGCCGATTTTTGCCAACGTCATCGCGATCGTGACCATCATTTTCGGTCTTGTGACGCTGCTGCTGCTGCCTGTTGAGCAGTATCCCCAGATCACGCCGCCCACGGTCCTCGTGTCGACCGTCTATCCGGGGGCGAGCGCCGAAGTGGTGGCGGATACGGTCGCGGCGCCCATCGAGCAGCAGGTGAACGGCGTCGAGCACATGCTCTACATGTCCTCGAACTCGGCCAATGACGGGTCCTACTCGCTCACGGTGACCTTCGAGGTCGGGACCAACCTCGATATGGCCCAGGTGCTGGTCCAGAACCGTGTGGCGATTGCCGAACCGACTCTCCCGGACGACGTCAAGCGCCAGGGGGTGAACGTCCAGAAGCAATCCACCTCCTTCATCCAGTTCATCGCGCTCAGCAGCCCCGACGGCAGCCACGACGATCTCTTCCTGAGCAACTACGCCACCTTGAACGTACGGGACGAACTCAGCCGCATCGAGGGCGTCGGGAATGTTTCGGTGATGGGCAGCGCCAGCTACAGCATGCGCGTTTGGCTCGATCCCGAAAAGCTCAAGAGCCGGAGCCTCACCACGCAGGATGTGGTCGACGCGATTCAGGAGCAGAACGTCCAGGTCGCTGCCGGCCAGATCGGGCAACCCCCGGCCCCGGCGGGACAGAACTTCCAGTACACCGTCACCACCCTGGGGCGGCTGAGCGACGTCGAGCAGTTCCAGAACATCATCGTCAAGACCACTGCCGACAGCCAGGTGGGCGCGCGCATCACCCGGGTGAAAGACGTGGCCCGGGTCGAGCTCGGGGGGCAGGTTTACGATCAGTATTTCCAGATGCACGGAAAACCCGCGGCCGGCATCGGCATCTACCAGCTCCCGGGTGCCAACGCGCTCGATGTCTCGACAAAGGTCAGCAAGAAGATGGCGGAGTTGAGCAAGTCGTTTCCGGCCGGGGTGACGTATGACATCCCTTTCGATACGACCCGGTTCGTGACCGCATCCATACACGAAGTCTACAAAACGCTGATCGAAGCGGGCATCCTGGTACTGATCGTGATCCTCGTGTTCCTCCAGGACTGGCGGGCGGTGCTGGTGCCCGCAACCACCGTGCCCGTCACCATCATCGGAGCCTTCGCCGCCATGGCGGCACTGGGTTTCACCGTCAACATCCTCACTCTCTTCGGTTTGATCCTCGCCATAGGCATCGTCGTGGACGACGCCATCGTCATCGTGGAGAACGCCGCTCATCACATCGAACGGGGGCTGCCTCCACGGGAGGCGACGATCAAAGCCATGGATGAAATCATCGGTCCGGTGATCGGCATCACGCTCGTTCTGATGGCGGTCTTCCTCCCCACGGCCTTTCTCGGGGGCATCACCGGGCAGCTCTATCGGCAGTTCGCCCTCACCATCGCGGCCACCGCCGTGATCAGCGCCATCAACGCCGTGACCCTGAAGCCCGCCCAGTGTGCGCTGTGGCTGCGCAAGAACCCGGAGCACCGCAACTTGTTCTTCCGCGGTTTCAACGCCGTCTACAGCCGCTGCGAACATGTATACTCCATTATGATAGCCTGGATGGTGCGGCACACCGTTGCCATGCTGATCCTTTTCGCCGTGCTGATCGGAAGCGCCACGTGGGGATTCCTGGCCCTGCCCACCGGTTTTCTGCCGACGGAAGACCAGGGATACGCGATTGCCAGTGTGCTGCTCCCCGATGCGGCTTCGCAGGAGCGTACCCGGGAAGTTGTGGCAAAGATGAACGACATGATCGCGAAGACTCCCGGAGTGGTCGACTATCTGACCGTCGGCGGCTACTCGGTGCTGGACGGCACCGGGGCTTCCAATGCGGCGGCATTCTGGATCATTTTCAAGGACTGGAAGGAACGCAAGGACCCGAGCCTCTCCCAGGAGGCCATTCTCGGCCACCTGCGACGGCAGTTCGCGACCATCGAGGAGGGCATCGCTTTCGTTTTCGTTCCGCCGTCCATCCAGGGACTCGGGGTTGCGGGCGGTTTCCAGATGCAGCTTCAGGACCGCGGCGGCACGGGGGGCGAGCAGCTCCAGGCCATTGCCCAGGAGATGGTCGTGGACGGCGAAGCCCAGCCCGGCCTGCAGGCGCTCAATACGACCTACCGCTCCGGCATCCCGCAGCTCTATGTCGATGTCGACCGCGTCAAGGTAAAGGCCCTGAACATCCCTTTGAGCAGAGTGTTCGGCACGCTGCAGGCCTCTCTCGGTTCGGCATACGTTAATGATTTCAACAAGTTCGGACGTACCTACCAGGTCCGGGTCCAGGCCGATCGGCGATTTCGCGCCAGGTCCGAGGACGTGGCCCAACTGGAGGTTCGGAGCGACAACGGCAACATGGTCCCCCTGGGCACGATGGTGGACGTGGAGGAAAGCCTCGGCCCCCTGGTCATCAATCGATACAACCTCTATCCGTCCGCTGCCGTCAACGGTGAGGCCGCGCCCGGATACAGCTCGGGGCAGGCCTTGAAGCTCATGGAACAGATGGCGGCCAACAAGCTGCCCCCCTCGATGAGCTTCGACTGGACCGGGATGTCCTACCAGGAGAAGAAAGTCGGGGGCGAGGCGTTCATGATCTTCGGCCTGGCGATCCTGCTGGTCTACCTGGTGCTGGCGGCCCAGTACGAAAGCTGGACGAATCCCGCGGCGGTCATCCTCGTGGTGCCCCTGGCCCTGCTGGGCACGGTCATTGCCTTGGCGCTCACCGCCACGGACAACAACATATACACTCAAATCGGCATCGTTCTCCTGATCGCCCTGGCGTCCAAAAACGCGATTCTCATCGTGGAGTTTGCGCGGGAACTGAGAGCGGACGGCAAGGATCTCCTGGACGCCGCGGTCCAGGCGGCCCGGATGAGGTTCCGGCCGATCCTGATGACCTCGTTTGCGTTCATCATGGGCATCTACCCGCTGGTGCGGGCGGAGGGCGCCAGCGCAGCCAGCCGGCGGGCGCTGGGTACGGCGGTGTTCGGAGGCATGCTTGCTTCGACTTTTCTCGCCGTCCTGTTCGTGCCGGTCTTTTATGTGGTGTGGCAGCGGTTGAGCGAATCCCTCGCCGGGTTCAAGAAGAAGCCGGTTTCCGCCGATTCCGGCACACCTCCGGAATAGGGGGTCTCTTTTTCTACCAATCAGGCGGCCGGGGCAATTCCCTGACGTTGGATGGAGGAGGGGGCTCGAGATCGGCTGGAAGTCCCCCCTTCACCGGGAGCAGATCGCCCCAGTTGGTCCTTTCTCTCATCACCCGCACCGTCTCCGCCGGGACGAAGTCCTTTCCCGCTCTGAGCTCCCACCCGCCGCCGAGTCCCTTGTAGAGCGCCACCAGGTTCGTGGGCACCGCGCCCCGGCTCTGGGTGAGGCTGTCCTGTTCCTGGACGAGTGACTGCTGCGAATTGAGCACGGTGGTGAAGTCGACCGCACCCTCCCGGTACTGCAACATGGCGAGATCCACCGCCCGTTTGGCCGCTTTCACACTTTCCTCCAAAAGAGCGGTCTTATCCTGGGAGCGCAGAAAACCCACCAGGGCGTCTTCCACTTCTTTTGCCGCACCGAGCACCGTGTTCCGGTAGGTGACCATCAGTTGCTCGAAGCGCGCATCCTGGACCCGCACGTTGTTCGTGATGCGGCCGTAGTTCAGGATCGGCCATTCGATGGTGGGACCGGTGGTCATGGTGTAGCTGCTCCAGGTGAAGAGATCTGTGAAACCGCTCCCGCCGGTTCTGGTCAGGCGTGAATCGCTAGCAAGAAACCCGAACGACCCCAGCAGGGAAATACGGGGAAAGAGCTCGGCTTTGGCAACGCCGATCTGAGCGCATTGCGCGGCGGCCTGGAGCTCGGCGCTACGGATATCGGGCCGGCGGCGCAGGAGCTCCGCGGGGATCCCGAGGACAACCTCGGCCGGCGGAGTCGGGATGGTCCCGGGTTTGTCGCCGAGCAGCCCGGCCAGGTCGCCCGGAGGCATCCCCAGCAGGACGGCAAGACTGTTCCTGGACTGCTGGAGGCTTATCTCCAGAGAGGGGATCTGGGCCTGAGTGTCATAAAGAAGGGTTCTGGCCTGCTGCACGTCCAGCTCGGTCACGGCTCCGTTGCGGTACCTGACTTCGGTGAGCCGAAGCGACTCCTTCTGGATCTCGACGTTCTCACGCGCCACCTTGAGCCGTTCCTCGTAGGTGCGGATCTGGACATAGGTGGACGCCACGTTGCCGGCCAAGGAGACGAGGGCACTGTCGTAATCAGCCACGGACGCCGTCAGGCTGGCGTCAGCGGATTCGATGCCGCGCTTGTATTTGCCCCAGAAATCGATTTCCCACGACGCGTCGATTCCGTAATTGTAAGCCCCGTATCTCAGGTCACCGCCGCCGGCAGTATTGGCGGCGTTTTCACTGTTCCGGGTGTATGTATACGCGGCGTTGCCCTGCTGCTTCTGAGGGAACTGGTTTCCCAGCGCGATGCCCAGCTGAGCGCGCGCCTCGAGAATGCGCAGCCCCGCAACCTGAAGATCCGGGTTGTTCTCATAGGCGATCCGGATCAGGTTGTTCAGGACCTCGTCTTCGAAGACGGTCCACCACTGGCTGTAGTCTCCCGACTCGGTTTTGACCTTCGAGTTGTCCTTTTCGCTCCAGTTTGCAGCTACCGGCGCCGATGGTTTGGCGAAATCGGGACCCACTGCCGTGCAACCCGCGGCTCCCAGTGTCGCCGCCAGGAGCATGAGCGCGGACACACACCGCATCGCGCTCGAAAGCCACGGGTGACCGAGCCGGCAGAAAGGGCGGATGATGGTCTGGCGACGGCATTCGGCCGTCGTTCGGGCGGAAAGTGCGGAGGTTGACCGCATGAACCCTCCTCGGGATGAGTGAAGCCGGGTCGGTTGTGTGGCGCGTATCGCTTCTCGTGTCGGAACCCGCGGCGGAAATGCCCCCTGTTCCCGCGAATGTCCGAGCCGGACCCGCTCGCGCTCGAACCGCCTTGAGACGACCGGGCATCGCCCATCCAGGATACAATTTGTCCGCGCCGGGTGGCAAGCTTCTTGTGGCTTTGCCGCCGGAGCGCCCGCCGCCCGGTGATGGAGGCCGGCCACGGGAGAAAGCCGCGGATTTACGGCGTTCATGGTCGCCGCGCCGGGAGGAAGATGCCGAGGGTTTTCGGTGGGCCGGACACGGCGGCAGGGTCCGGGAGATGTCGACACGGGAGCGGACAATACCGGTTCGAGACCAACCGGGGTTGTCTCGTGGCAGGGCCGTGCAAACACTGCGGCAAAGCGTCGGCGGGTCGGAGTCATTCCAGGTTGACAGCAGGCATGCCCGGGGGTATTTGTGGCGTACAATGCTTCACGGTGCCGGGCGCTCGTTCGCATTGACGCTGCAATCCCCGGTCTGGTCCACCACTTTGACGCTGACTTTGAAGGTGCCGGAAAAGCAATATGATCGGTCAGGCCTGGGCGGCGTTTCCCGCCGGGATGTGCATAGCCACCATCGTCATGGTGGTGGGCTTCGGAGGCGGGATCCTGTGGATGCCTTTCCTGCTGATCGTGCTGCACTTGCCCACGGATACCGCAATCATCACATCCTTGCTGATCCAGACCGCCGGCACGGGGTCGGGAAGCGTTGCCTACACGCTCCAGAAGAAAACCGACAACCGGCTCGCCCTGCTCATGATGAGCATCGCCATTCCGGGAGTCATCGTCGGCGCTTTTTTTGCCCACCGCGTCGTTCCTTCCAATATCGAAGTCATCATTGGCGCGATATCCCTGGCGACGGCCCTGTTGTTCGCTTCTTCCAACGAGAAGTTTTCGGAGACGGGAGTGGAGCGTGTGGAGCTCAAACGGGCGGCCGGGCATTCATGGATTGCGGTCGTCATGGCCGTCGCCAGCGGCATGCTGACGCTCAACATCGCCGAGTGGCTCATTCCCGTGATGCGGAACAAGATGGGCCTCAGGATGAGCAATGCCGTCGCCACGTGCATCGTGCTCACCTGCGGGGAATGTTTTCTCGGCGTGTGGACTCACTATTTCATGGGTGCGAAACCGGACTGGGCCGTTGCCCTCTGGGGAATACCGGGCGTGATCATCGGAGGTCAAATCGGCCCCAGGCTGGCAAAAGGCATCGATGAGCGCCTGCTCAAAGAGATTTTCATCTTCATGCTCACACTCATCGGGGTTCACCTGGTGTACAAGTACTTTCCTTTGTGACGGAGAAACGGCCGGCGGCAGGAGGCGTTCCGGTGGGAATCGCCCTGCCGATACCGATCCCCGCGCAAGATCGCGGAATGTGAGCAAGGAAGCATCGGAATGAAAAGAGGAGGGCGGCGCCGGTTCCGCGCCGCCCTCCTCTTCAAGCATGCCGCAAAGGCCAATTGAGGCCTTGCCTTGACGTCATGCGTCGTCTTTCGTCACCACTTTCGTGTCGGTGGTGAAGTACATGGCAATCGCGCCAAGAACCAGTGCGATCAGGCAGAGGACGAAAGACATCCGGTAGGCTTCCACGGGGAATTTGTCCCCGACCTTCCCGTACCCGTCCAGCACCAGGCCCATGACCGCCTGGAACAAGGCTCCGCCGACGAAGTACCAGATGTTGACCATCCCGTTGGCCGTGGCGATGAAACTGTGCGGTTGTCCTTCAGCAATGTGCGCATAATTGGGCACGTATGCACCACAGAAAAAGCCCATGATGAACAGGATGGCGTAGAACCAATTGACGGGGAGCGAATCCGGCCAGATGATGACCGGCAGCCAGGTGAGCGCATAGATGACGATGCCGTAAAGGGAGGTCTTTCGTCGCGACTTCAGTACCCGGTCGGACACCCAGCCGGCGGTCAGGCAGCCCAGCGCCATGCCGATGGGCCAGAACATGAGCACATTGGCGGCGGTCTGCTTGGGCATGCCGTAGATCTGCTGCAGGTAGGGGATGCACCAGAGCCCCTGGAAGCCCATCACCGTGCCGTAGATCATGAACGCGTATACGGCGATGAGCCAGTAGTTCCTCATTTTGAAGAGCTTGCCCAGGTTTTCCTTGAAAGACACCTTGACTCCCGCCTGCTGGTAGTATTGAACGCCATCGATGTCCGAAACGGTGGGATAGCCCTTATCGGCGGGTTTGTTCCTCAGGATGACGAAATTCAATATTGCCAGGATGACCATGAAGGCGCCAAGCCAGAAGAACGAGTAGCGCCAGCCCACGAGGCCCACAAGGAAGGCCAGGGGAGCGGACGCCAGGACGGCCCCGGCGTTGCCCCAGGTGAGCATCATGCCCGTCAGGGTCGAAAATTCGTTGGGGCGAAACCAGTTGGCGAGGATTCTCATGCAGGGGATCCACACCACGGCCACTCCGACGCCCATCAGGAAACGGCCGAATACGATCACGCCGAAGCTCTGAGCCAACCCGAACAAGGCGGTTCCGACGGCTGCGATGATGAAAAACGTGCCCACCGAAAACCGGGGACCGAGATAGTCCGAAAGTATCCCCGAAGGGATTTGCATCGCCGCGTAGGGATAAAAGTACATGGAAGACAGAATACCGAGGCTCGTCGCGGTCAGCCCGAATTCCTTCATCAATTCGGGGGCCACAACGGCCGGCGCGACGCGATCGAAGTAGACAAAAATGTAGGTGAGCAACAACATCCCGTAGCAAATCCAACGGTAGCGAAGCATTCTTTTCGCCAACTCGTGGATTTGCGTTTGCGTGGTGCCGATTTCGGCTGCGAATTGACTCACTGGCATACCCTCCGTAGAATGAGATTGTCGCTTGGAACGTTCCGAAGTCGGAGAGACCTCGGATGCGAAGACGAATTGTCACCAAAGGGCTCCATTGGATCGGACCTCCACCCCGGGATCCGTCAAAGGGCTCCTGCTTGTTTGCTCCCGGATTTCCCGGTTCGAACCTGCCGGCACGGCCGGCCGTCATCCATAGCGGAAGTGGACTCCGAAACCTCCGCGCGGATAGTTCCAGTCGATGGCGGAGCCGGCGTTGGGGCAGGCCACGCGGCACGTGCCGCACTCCAGGCACCCGGCGTAATCGAAGCTCAGCGCGCCGTCCTTGACGCTGTAGAGCCCGGCCGGACATGCCCAGGTGCAAGGCTTGTCCGGGCATGACGCGCAAACCTCCCGGTTCACCTTGATGTGCGCCTCCTCGTCATCCACCACGAACTTGTTCATTCCCAGCAACTGTTCGATGCTCAAGCGTTTCACAGGCCTCTCGCTCCTTTCCAGCCGTCGAGGGCCAGTTGCCCCAGGCCGATTCCGCTCGCCCGGATCCGGTCGTAAATTTTCCGGGCAAGCCGTGCCGGCGGCTTGCCGTCCACCGTGAACAACTCGCTCGCAAGGCCCGTGACAAGTTTCGGGTATTGGTTGAACATACGTTTGTTTTCCAAAATCTCCGGCGCACTCCGGTAGGCTTCCAGGTCCCTGAGGACGAAGCTTTCCCGCAGCAACTCCCGGTAGCGGCAAAGACCGTTGCGGGAAAAATCGTTATGCGCCTTCGCCTCCATCACCGCCCGCGCGGCCGCCTCCCCCGAGGCGACGGCAAAGTCCATGCCCCGCACTGTATAACCAAGGTTGAGCACGAAGCCCGCGGCATCCCCGGCAACCAATATCCCGTCGCCGAACAACTCGGGCATCATCCCCAGCCCCGCCTCGGGCACCAGGTGCGCCGAATACTCGGCTTCCCGCCCCCCTTCGATCAAAGGGGCGATGTGCGGGCTGCTCTTGAAGTCCTCGAGGGCCTCCGCCGGCTTCATCCGGCAGCGACTAAGCTCCGCGACGTTGAAGACCAGCCCCAGGGAAATGCTGTTCTTGTTGGTGTAGAGAAAACCGCCTCCCTGGACTCCCCCGGAACAGTCCCCCACGAACAGTTGCGCCGCGCCGTGGAAGTCGTCGACCTGGAAGCGCTCGTTGATGGTCTGCGCGGGCAGCTCGATGATCTGCTTGACCCCCGTGGCCACCTGGCGCGCCGAAAAAGGCCCGGCAAGGCCCGCCTTCCGGGCCAGGACCGAATTGACCCCGTCTGCCGCGATCACCACGTCGGCCATCATTTCATCTTCCCCGGCCCGGATGCCCACGACCCGGCCGTTTTCAAACACCAGGTCGTCGACCCGGATTCCGCACGCCAGAAGCGCTCCCGCCTCCTCCGCCTTCGCGGCGAGCCATGCGTCGAATTCGGCCCGCAGCAGCGTGAAGGAATGACAGCCGGGACCGGCCCACTCCGAATCCCGACAGGCGACCGATACCGAACGCTCGCCGTCGAGGAACGTGATGAGCTCGCGCTCAACGCAGCGCTCCACCGGAGCCTCTGTCCAGAATTCCGGAATGATCCGGTTCAACGCGTGACTGTACATGCGCCCGCCGTACATGTTCTTGCAGCCCGGAGCGGTTCCCCGCTCCACCAGGATCACCTCGTGCCCCTCACGGGCCAAAAGGTATGCGGCCGTACTGCCGGCGGGACCGGCCCCGACCACTATTGCGGTGGTTTTGTCTTCTGCCATTTTCGGCACCTTACTTTCTAGTTTCTCGAGTTCCCTCCGAGCTCGGAGATCAGCAAGGCAAAGACGCCGAAAAGATCTCCGATGATCCCATACTCGGTTTCAATCCCCTCCGAAGCCGCTCCGAAGCCCTGCATGCCGGAAAGGACGCATCCATCATCGTCTCGATTCGGAGCGCACGGCCGGCGGGACACGCCCACGGCGATGAGAAGGTCCGGCCTGATCGACGTTGAGGGCGCACAGCCCCGCGAATCCTTGATCGATTGTGAAAGGGCGCCGACCATCGATTTGAATCCTTCGGCATCACCGGCCTGCCGTGCTTTCCGAAGTGTTCCGGTTTTTTTGCGGCGGAGCAGGTTTCCGGCCGTCGCCGTATCTCGCGCACCGTCACACACAGGACGGGAAAATGAAGCGAATTGCGTCGCAGGGTCGGTCCGGTCCCGGGTGAAGGGCCGGCACACCGCGCCGTTAAGGGCGACGCCTGCAATCCGTGGCGGTGCGGTGCAGATGATCCTGCGCACTTCACCCCCTCCGAAGAGCAGGTGTTGCAGAAGCGAAAATGCGAGGCTCCCATCGAATTGAAAACTCTCGCAGTCTCCCTGGAACGACACGTCGAGGTGAGCCGCGATGTGGGTGATGAGCTTCCGGCCGCGCGGCGTACCTCCAACCACGAACACCTGGCGGTCTTCGGTGCGCGTACTGTCCGCCCTGAAATAGTAAGGGGACGTCACCCGGACAATGTCGGGACAGCTCACGCAAACGCTGCGCCTGCCGCTCACCAGGGTGATGTGACGCTCGGAAACGGGCCGGTTCCCGGCCGTGTGTGGACCCCGCTCGGGCGGAGACCGCCACCCGGGCCATTCGCTTGCCCGGCCGCCGAGCACATTGCCGTTCGAAACCGCCCCCTTATCGACAAAGACGACCTGGCAGCCCTCCTTGGCCAGGAAGAAGGCGGCCGTGATTCCCGGAGCTCCCGGGCCCACAATGATCGCCGCAAATCTGCCTTCGATCGGATAGCGCATGGTGCCCGCCTCAGTGTTTCAGGGTTTTCTTGAGCTCGTCGATGAGGATCGGGACGACCTGGTAGAGGTCCCCCACGATGCCGTAATCGGCGGCCTCGAAGATGGGCGCGTTTTCATCCTTGTTGATGGCAAGGATCACCCTGCTGTCCCGGATTCCGGTCACGTGCTGGATCTGGCCGGACACACCCACTCCCACGTAGAGCTGCGGTTTGATCTTTTTGCCCGAGATGCCCAGGTAGACCTCCTCGGGCAGCCAGCGCAACTCCTCGGCGACGGGCCGCGAACAGGCGAGCTCGCCCCCGAGGGCGTCCGCAAGGTCGCGGGCAAGCTTCACATCCTCCTTCTTCTCGATCCCGCGGCCCACGCAGACCACGATCTTGGCCTCCGTGACGTCCACGCTCCCTCGCGCCGCGGGCGTGCGATGGAGCACCTTGACGGGCGAGGAGGGCGCTGCGGCCAGCGAGCGGATGGTTCCTTTTGCGTCGTCCTCGCCGGCCGGGGCCGGCTCGAACGCCCGCGCCGCAATCGTGGCCATTTGCGGGCGCGTGGTGCAAACCACCTTCTGCACCCCCGCGCCTCCGTACATCAGCCGTTCCATGACCAGGCGCCCGCTCCCCGCGTCCACCTCGAACCCCGCGCAGTTGCTGCACAGCCCCGTATCGAGCCGCGCCGAAAGCCGCGCGGCCATTTCCTTGCCCCGCTGCGTGGCCCCGATCAGGATCACGTCCGGTTCCTCTTGTGCGGCCGCCTGCGCCAGAACGGGGACATAGGCTTCCAGTCCCTGGTCCGGGGCGAGCCCCGGCAGCACGAACACCTCCCGCGCGCCGTGCGCCAGGTAGCGCCGCGCAAGCTCCTCGTCCGGGGCAAACGCGACCGGATGCACGCCCAGCTGTTCGGCCACCTTCCTCCCCGCGCACAAAAGCTCCAGGGTGTGCTCGGCTCCTTCGGCGAAAACCCAGATTCCTGCCATTTTCTCACCACTCCTTCAACCGATCGCGCCTTCCTTCAAGAGAGCGTCGACCACCGAGCGAATCTCCTCGGCTCCCGCCCCGAATCTCAGGCGCTTGCGTTCCATCGTGGCCGCGACCACCCCCATGGTCTTCAACCGTTCGGCCGGCATGCCTCCCAGCCGCTCCGGCGTGAGCTGTTCCACCGGCTTTTTGGCCGCTCCCAGGACCTGTTTCAGGCTCGGAATGCGCGGCGTGTTGATGTCCGGCAAAACCGTGATCAGCCCGGGCAGCGGGACGGACACCACCTCGATGCCCTCCTCGAGCTTGCGTTCGGCGATTACCCTGTTCTCCCCCTCCACGTACGTGAGCTTGTTCACGTAGGTTGCGCACGCGATGCCAAGCTTCTCGGCGAGGGCGGGCCCCACTTGCTGTGCGTACAGATCGCTTGAGCCTTCCCCGCACAGGATCAGGTCGAACTCGACAAACGATCCGATGGCTGCGGCCAGCAATCCGGTCGTCCGGGCCGGTTCCAGGTCGGCAAAAGATGGATCGTTGACGAAAACGGCCCGGTCCGGACCCCGGGAAAGAACGTCCTTGAGGCAGTTCTTTGCCGAGGCCGGAGCCACCGTCACGGCCGTCACGCTCGCTCCGTGCTGTTCCTGCAGGCGCATCGCCTCCTCCACCGCGTTGCGGTCGTAGGGGCTGATCTTAAAAGCCGCGCGTTCCAGGAGCAGCTTGCGGTTGGGGGCGTCCACCCGGATGTCCGCCTCGTCGATTACCCATTTGAAGCACGCGATAACCTTGAGCATGGCTTGCCCTTCCCGTTTCCATCAGCGCAGAATACTGCCCGAGATCACCATGCGCATGACCTCCGAGGTGCCCTCGTAGATCTCGGTGATCTTGGCGTCGCGGTACAGCCGCTCCACCTTGTGACCCTTGATGAACCCGATGCCCCCGTGGATCTGGATCGCCCGGTTGGTCTGCCGCGCCGCCGTCTCCGCCGCGTGCAGCTTGGCCATGGCCGCCTCCTTGCTGTAGGGCAGCCCCTGGTCGTAACACCAGGCGGCGTGGTAGGTCAGAAACCGCGAGGCCTCGACCTCCGTGGCCATGTCGGCCAGCATCCACTGGATGGCCTGGAAGGAGCTGATGGGCTTTCCGAACTGGACCCGCTCCTTGGAATAGTGAATGGACTCATCCAGGGCCGCCTGAGCGATCCCCAACGCCTGCGCCGCGATCCCGATGCGCCCGCCGTCCAGGGTCATCATGGCGATCTTGAACCCCTGGCCTTCTCCTCCCAGCAGGTTCCCCTTCGGAATACGACAGTTTTTCAAGACCACCTCGGAGGTCAGCGCCCCGCGGATCCCCATCTTGTTCAAGTGCTCCCCGGGCTTGATCCCCGACGTGTCCGCCGGCACAATGAACGCGCTCAGACCCTTGGGCCCCTTGGACTTGTCCGTGCTCGCAAAAATGATGAACACCCCCGCCACCGGTGCGTTGGAAATGAACATCTTCGTGCCGTTCAACACATAGGAGTCTCCGTCGAGCACCGCGGTCGTGCTCCCCGCGGCCACATCCGTGCCCGCCCCCGGTTCGGTCAGCGCAAACGAGCCCAGAATCTGCCCCTTGCACAGCGGGGTCAGCCACTTTTGCTTCTGCTCCTCGGTCCCGAACTTGAACAGGGGAAAGCTCGCCAGAGAGGTCTGGCATTCGAGAGTGAATCCCGTTGCCGCGCACGCCCGCGATAGCTCTTCGACCACAATCGTGTAGGTCAGGTAGTCGGCCCCCGCCCCCCCGTACTGCGTCGGGTAGGGAATGCCGCACCAGTCCTGCTCGGCCAGGCGCTTGATGTTTTCCATCGGAAAACGCGGCTCCATGTCCACTTCCTCGGCGATGGGCTCCACGTACTTTTGACAAAACTCCCGGACTCCGGCCCTCACCAGTTCCTGTTCTTCCGTCAGTTTGAAATGCATGATCCGCTCCCCTCGGTAATTGGATTCCGAAACGTTGACGGGACAACCCTTCAACCCGGACATTGAGGACTGCGGGCGGGGCGGCGCTGCACTGCGCCCCGCCCGAGTGGTACAATCCCTTCGGTTCTTTTCCGGCCGATCCCGCTATTTCTTCTTTTCGGGTTCGGGCACTTCCTCGGTGATGCCCGCGATTTTGCGCGCGTAGTCGGCGAATTCATTGACCGGCGTGAAGGCCCTGACCACCAGCTTCGCCCCGTCGGGCGAGCCTCCGCCGTGCATGCAGCCCGGCACTCCCGCCCCCAGGGTCAGCCATTCCGAGAGCCGGGCCGCCCGCGCCCTCGTCTCCGCGCTGAACTTCGCGCTGGCCTGCAGCGCCTTGCGCACCAGGTGACCGTACTTGGGGTCGTTGAAATCTTTGGAGGATGGAAAACATCCGGTTTCCACCACCCCGCCTCCGATGTCCTGGCACAGTCGCTTGGTCTCGTAGGGGAGCGTCGCCACGTGCACCTTGTTGGTGTGAGCCGTGAGCGAATCCGCCACCCACATTCCTCCAGGTCCCTTCTTGCCCAGGGCCATGGCGCCGATGCCCATGCAATACGTCGTTTCGTTGTTCACGGCCATTTCCACCATCTTGGCGCTGAAGGTTGCCGCCGCCAGACCGTTGGTGCGGGCCATCAACGCCCCCGCCCCGATCATCACGTCCCCCTGCCCGGCCACGCAGGCCCCGATGCAGGCCCGGTAGTTGGCCGTGAAGTACTCGATAACCTTCCCGGCAAACTTGGCTTCCTGGCACATGAATACCCGCTCGTTGGGCACGAAGCAGTCCTGGAAGAAAAGAAACGCCTGGGTGATCCCCATCTCCGGAATGTCGAACCCGTCTTCCATTTCCCGCGTGTCGCTGGGCCGGCGCGTCTCCACGATGGTCAGCCCTTCGATGTCCCGGGGCACCACCACCACCACCGCGTAGTCCTTGTCCTCATCCCGGTACCCGCTGCCGGGCAGAATGAAAATCTCGTTGGATGCCGCCACGCCGCAAATCATCGCCTTGGTGCCGCTGATCACGATCCCGTCCTTGCGCACTTCCTTGACGTGCACGTTGCTGTCCGGGTCGGCCTGCTGCGAGGGCCGAAGCGAGCGGTCCCCCTTGGCGTCCGTCAGTGCCCCCGCCACCACCAGCCCCTTCTCCTGGGCGCCCAGAATCCACTTCTTGAGCCGCTCCTGGTAGTGCGTCCCGCATTCCTTGTCGATGAGCGCCGTCACGTTCCACATCACGTTCTGGGCGTTCCACCCCACGCACAAGCCCCCGTTGCACGAGCCCGTGAACCGGTACATCCAGCGCTTGAGCTTGGAATTGCCCATGATGTCCTCAAGGGTCTCCATCATGGAGTTCCACCGGTGGATCTTCTCCCCCGTGAAGCTCGACACCGTCGAGAAATCCTGCGCGTACTTGGGGTCATGAGAGGCGTCGAATCCCCGGGCGTGGCTTTCCACTGTCCTGCGCGTGGCCGCATGCGCGGTCACGTCCTCGATCAGCTCCCCGAACTTGTAAATGTTGGGGCGCATCCCCTTCAGTGACTTCAGGTAATCGGCTCTGGTCTTCAGTCCCATTTGCTTTACTCCTTGTCCGTGCGTTGTGTGCTCCGACTTCCACCCCGCCAACTTCCGCTTCGGTATCAGCCGCCGTTTTTGCCCAGTATCTCCGCCTTGATGCCCATGGGCGTCTTCTCATCGAATATGCGCGCGTCCATCTGCTTGAGATCCGGGGCGATCAGGGGCTTGAACTCCATCTGCGCCAGGATGTCCTTGTCCAGGTCCACTCCGGGCGCGATTTCGATGAGCGTCACCCCTTCGGGCCTCAGCGCGAAAACCGCGCGCTCCGTCACGTAGAGAATCTTCTGACCGCTGCTGCGCCCGTACTCCCCGCTGAACGTGATGTGCTCGACCTTGTCCACCAGCTTCCTGACCTTGCCTTCGGTGACGATCTTGAGCCTGCCGTTGCCCACCTCCACCTTGAGCCCGTTGGCCGTGAGCGTCCCGCAAAACACCACCCGGGGAGTGCTCTGCGTGATGTTGATGAATCCCCCCGATCCCGCGATGCGCGGCCCGAACTTGCTCACGTTCACGTTGCCGAACCGGTCCATCTCCGCCATTCCCAGAACGGCCAGGTCCAGCCCGCCCCCGTCGTAGAAGTCGAACATGTTGGGATGGTCGATGATCGCCTCCGGGTTCACCGCCGTGCCGAAATACAACCCACCCAGCGGCACGCCCCCGATGACTCCGGGCTCAACGGTCATGGTCAGGCTCCCGCTGATCCCCTCCTCGGCAGACACCACCCCCACTCCAGGCGGCATCCCGATCCCAAGGTTCACCACCGCATCGGGCACCAGCTCCATGGCGCACCGCCGGCACACCACCTTGCGCTCGCTCATGGGCAGAGGCGTCACGGCGCTCAGCGGCACCCGCGTCTCCCCGCAAAGACTCGGGTTGTACTGCTCGGCCATGGGAATCTGCCAGTGGTTCTCCGGCTTGGCCACCACCACCACGTCCACCAGCACCTTGGGCAGCTTGACCATCATCGGATGGATCGTTCCCGCCTGCACCAGCCGCTCCACCTGCACGATCACGATCCCCCCGCTCCCCTTGGCCGCCAGCGCCAGGGCCAGAAACTCCAGCGAGATCGCCTCGTGCTCGATGGAGACGTTGCCGTTCTCATCCGCGCTGGTCCCACGCACGATGGCCACGTTCACCGGAAACGCCTTGTAGAACAGGTACTCTTTGCCCCCGATTTCCATCAGCTCCACGTACGTGTCCTTGCTGATCGAATTCAACCGCCCGCAACGCTCCCGCGGATCCACGAACGTCTTCAATCCCACGTGCGTCAATACCCCGGGCTTCTTCGAAGCGATGGCGTGGTAGAGGTGCATGATCGTCCCCTGCGGAATGTTGTACGCCTCGATCTTCTCCTCCACCGCCAGACGGATGATGTCCGGCTGAAGCCCCCAGTGCCCCGAGATCACCTTTCGGATCAGCCCCTCCTTGCCCCACCGGTTCAACCCCCAGTTGGACTTGCCGTCGTTCTGGCTGGCACCGTGCGTCAATATCAGGTCCCTCGGCTCTCCGGTCTCAAGAAACCGCTTCTCCATCGCCAGCGATAGCTCCTCCGGATGACCCATCCCCACAAATCCCGATATGGCGACCGTATCCCCACTCTTGATCAGTTTGACCGCCTCCTCGGCAGACATGAACTTCGCCATCTGTCGACCTCCTCTCCCTTTCGTTCCCCGTTCCCTCATGTTGGCGCCAAGCCAGGCAGCGTCCTCTGGCGACATTCATCAAAGGCAAGGCGCGTGCCAACCTCGGTGCCTATAGCACTAAGGGTATGGTTTCTCAGTAAAAACAGGAGAAGCCTTCACGTTTCAATAGGAGCGGCACCGGTTCTCCGGGCGATGCGCCTTCACATCGAATCAAGACGACGGAGAGCGGCTCTGTTGTAATTGATGATGTGATATCAAAAAGTTAGAAGATTCGATGTAGGATCGACTCGCTGATGCCGGACTGCATCGATCTCAAGAGGCGGGGTTCCCTGGCGGCAGGGGAGGGAATGAAACATTCAGAGATGAGCACTCATTGAAGAGGAGGGCGACTTGTCGCTCTCAAACCTTCAGCCGTGGGTCGTCGAACAGGCCGGGAGAGGATTGCGTCTCGAGTGGAGACGGGATCCGGTATTTTTTCATCTTGCGCACGACGGTGGACTGGTCGATATCCAGGGCCACGGCGGCTTTACGTGTGCTGCCGTATTTTCTGAGCGCCTCTTCGAGCAGCTGTCTCTCGATTTGCTCGACGGCCCGCTGCAGTGAAACGTCGTGCGGCAGAACCAGGCGGCCCGCGTCGGGCGGCATGGGACCCTGCATGCAGGCCGGCAGATGGCGGGAATGGATTTCCTCGTCTTCGGTCATCACCAGCATGCGTTCGATAACGTTTTCCAGCTCGCGGATGTTTCCCGGCCAGGAATAGGAGAGAAACCGGTCCACCACCGCCGGGGAGAAGCGCTTGTTGAACTGGTAGCGTTTGTTGATTCTTTCCAGAAAATACTGGACGAGCAGCGGGATGTCTTCCCTGCGCTCGCGCAGGGGCGGGATCTCGATGGAAACCACGTTCAACCGGTAGTAGAGATCTTCGCGGAAGGCCCCGGACGAGACCATTTCGCGCAGGTTGCGGTTGGTTGCCGCCACGATGCGGGAGTCGACCGGAATGGACTTGATACCGCCCACCCGGACGACCTCGTGATCCTGCAAAACCCGCAGCAGCTTCACCTGGAGATTGACGGACAGGTCGCCCACTTCGTCGAGGAAAAGGGTCCCTTTTTCCGCCAGTTCGAACATGCCCGGCTTGCCCTGTTTCTTGGCTCCAGTGAATGCTCCCGCCTCGTATCCGAACAGTTCCGATTCCAGCAGGTTTTCGGGAATGGCGCCGCAGTTGATCTTGATGAGCGGACCTTCGTTGCGCTCGCTGAGCCGGTGAATCGCATTGGCGACTACCTCCTTGCCGCATCCGGACTCCCCGGTGATCAGCACGGTGGAATCCACCTTGGCCACCTGTGCGGCCATTTCCAGGACCCGCTTCGTTTCCGGGCTCCTGGCGACGACGTCGCAATCCCTGGTGATCTGTTGCAGGCGCATCTGCTCGAGCTCCGCGGCGTAGATCTCGTTCAATTGGCGGGTTTTCTCCAGGAGATCCTTAAGGTAGATGATTTCCGTGATGTCGCGAACGTTGACGACCACGCGGCGGATTCTCCCGTCCGTTCCCCAGATGGGAATCCCGGTGGCCATGATTTTCTGACCGATTTTCTCTCCCCGGGTCATCTCGAGCATGATCGTGATTTTCTTTCCGGCCTTGATGGCCGTCATGGCGGCGGATTCGGTGTAGAATTTTTCGCCCACCATGTCCTGGGCGGTCTTGCCGATGACAAAACCCCGGTGGATGCCGCAGATCCGCTCCCATGCGCTGTTGACCATCAACACATTGCCGTCGCCGTCCGTGATGAACAGGCCGTCGTGAGAGGCTTCGAGGACATCCTCCAATTCGCACGAGGAACACTTGTTCTCGGGCCTTTCAGGTTTTTGGCTGCCGGAAATGCCGGCGCCGCGCTTGACAAGCATGGTAGGGTCCTCCCGATGAGAAAGCGCCTGCCCCTTTCCGGTGACCGACGACTCCCGTCGACCACCGGTTGGGGATGAACCGACCCGTTGCGCGGATAATGCGGATGCAAATCAAGTGCCGTATTGACCGGTTGAATGCTGAAATCATGGAGGTTCTGAAATTCGGGCGAAGGGTGTGGAAACACCAGGGCGGCATGAGACCGGAGAGGGGGGCACACGGCGCGCAGGGGGAAAAAAATACCGGTGGAAGGCCTGAGGGCCCAAGCGTGCCTTATGATGGGATCGAACGCGCGGCCCCCTGGTGTTTTCCCTCGGGGCCCGGGGCGTCGAACAGGCGGAACAGGCGGAACAGGGGGGGCGGGGGGATGTCCGATTCCGAGGCATCGGCTTCCCGGGGAGTGGAAAAAGGGATCGCACAAGCCTCTTTCAAGGAGAACGCGACATGATGGGAAGACGGAGTTTTCTGTGCGCGCTTGGGACGGGTGTGGTGCTGCCGCTGATTACGGACCGCGACGGTCCGAACAGGCCGGAAGACCGGAGGGTCCACCTCATCGACGTTCACATCGCGGGGTTCCGGTACTACGAGGGCGTGAAGCCGGAGGTGGCACGTTCGCTGCGAGTCGGAGATGATGTGATCCTCAGGCGGGAGCCTGAGAACGCCTACGATGAGAAGGCCGTCGAGGTCTACACCCGGAGCGGCCTCAAGCTGGGCTATCTGCCGCGGGCCGACAACAGTATCGTCGCTTCACTGGCCGATCAGGACATCGACCTCCGGGCGGAGCTGTGCTTTCTCGATTCCGGGGCAGGATTCCGGGAATGGCCGGGGGTCAGGGTATATCAGCTGATTTGAAACGGAGGGTCGACTCCGTGCCTCGGCGGAAACTCTGGTTAAGGGAGCCGGGAGGGCCGTTGCGGGGAAGAGGGGGGCCGGCACACCGCCGCCTCGAGGACGGGCGGTGAAGGTTGGCTTCCGATCCTTGCAGCGCACCCGGCGGGAGGGAGGAAGGATTCGTGCAATGTCGAGCACGACCCGCACCTCCTTACCCGCCAGGCGGGACGGGATTGCCTCAGGGTTCATCCCTGACGGCCTGCCCGCGGGATGTGAAGGATATTCCCTGCTGGGTCGCGGTGCTGATCATCACCGATTCGATGAGGGGTTCCGTGACCTTCGATTCCGAACGCCATCGAACGATGAAGTTGGCGCCGGCCCCTCCACTCCTGTCCGATTCTTTTACGATATAGTGGATCGAGCCCATGGGCGCCAGCTTGACCGCTGCTTTCAGATAATTGGTGAGCAACTTCCCGTCGTTGTCATGATACTCGACCGCGGTGATGGAAATGGGATGTTCGGGATCGGTGTTTCGGACGCTGAGGGTTACCGTGAGATAGAACGGGACCTCCCGGTCCCCGTGGTAAATGTGAGAGTAGGCGGGGACATAGACGGTCTGGCCGCGCAGCAGTTTCACTTCAGCCGAGGCGGGTTGTGCGAGTGCAATGATCAGTGCGATCAGGGGCACCACATAGAGTGAGAATACGGTGCTCTTGTTTGTTTTCACAAGGGTTGATGGCATGACGAGTTCTCCTTTCATGCTGTGTGGAATTCCTGAAGGGCGTTGAACTGCTCGGGTTCTCCGAGGACGGCGATCATATCGCCCCGGGCGAAACGGAAGTCGGGGCCGGGGTTGGGGTGCAGGGTCCCGCCGCGCATGACCCCAACGATGGAGACGCCGGTGTTTGTCCGGATGTTCAATTCCCCGATGGTTCGATCGTTCAAAGGGCTTTCCGGACCCAGGGTCATCCAGTTCATTTCGAGCAGGCGCCTGGCGTCCCGAAGCAGTGCCACGGTTTCGCATTCCTGGTTTCGACAAATGGGAGCGTAGAGCTCACGGCGAACCGCGTCGGTGTAGCGCAGGATGTCCGTGGCCGGAACATTGAGGCTGATCAGGGCTTGCCGGGTGATTTCCAGGCCGGCTTCGAATTCGGGTTGTACCACCTCGTAGACCCCTTTTTCATGAAGCGCCTTCATCTGTTCCAGCCCTTCCGAGCGGGCCACGATACCCAGGCGAGGGTTGAGGCGACGGGTTTGATCGACGATGGCCTGCGCCGACACGATGGCGGGAATGGTGATCAGGAGCAGGCGGGCCCCCTCGATGCCGGCGGCTTCCAGGACCGCTTCCTGGCCGGCGTCGCCGTAGACCACCGGGAACCCGGCTTCCCTGACTTGCTGGACCTGCCGATAATCCAGTTCCACGAGCACGAAGGACAGTTTCAAATGATGCAGCACCCCCGCGACATGGCGGCCGATTCTTCCCGCTCCGGCGATCACCACATGATCGTGCAGGCCGGTCTCCGGCAGATTGATGGTTTGGAGCGGTTCGCGTTTGAACCATCGTTTGCGAAGCGAATACAGCGGAGCGGTGAGGCTCGAAACGAGCGGGGTCAGCATCATGCTGATGATGGCCGTGCTGAGCACCAGGGAATACATTTCCGTTGACAGGGCACGGTCGGCGAGCCCCACCCGGGCCAGCACGAAGGAAAACTCGCCGATCTGGAAAAGTCCGAGTCCCACGGCCAGGGGAACGACGTTGCCGTATCCGAAGATTCGCGCCAATCCGGCGAAAATGACGCCCTTGCACACGGAAACCAGGAGCACGAGCGTCAGGACCGTGTCCCAGCGGTCGAGAAGAAACTGAGGGTCCAGAAGCATCCCCACAGACGTGAAGAAGAGGAGCGCGAACACGTCCCTCAGGGGGATGATATCGCTCAGCGCCTGGTGCCCGTAATCCGACTCGCTCAGGACCATCCCGGCAGCGAAGGCGCCGAAGGCGAACGAAAGACCGACCAGGTAGGTGGCGTAGCCGATGCCGAGCCCCATCGCCGTGATGGTCAGGAGGAACAGTTCGCGCGAGTTCCATTGAGCGACGTACGTCAGCAGCCGGGGAAGCAGCCTCGTGCCAAGCAGGACCATTGCAGCCAGGAAGACGATCGCCTTCATTGCGGCAAGTCCGAGAATCGGCAGGCCGCTTTCCGCATTGTTCAGCTGAGGAAGGAGAATCATCAGGGGCACGACGGCCAGATCCTGGACAATGAGCATGCCGATCATCACGCGACTTGAAAGGGTACCGAGCCACCCTTGGTTCATCAGTGTTTTCAGGATCACCATGGTGCTGGACAGGGAGATCAGACCGCCCAGCCAGAGCGAAGAGATCGTGTCCCAGCCGAGCAGTTGTTGACCGATGACGAAGCCGCACCCGATGGTGAGCAGCATTTGGATGGGTGTGCCGACAAGCGCGACGGTGCGCACGGGTTTCAGCTTGGTGAGCGAAAATTCCAGGCCGAGCGCAAAAAGCAGAAGCGCCACGCCGATCTCCGCCAGCAATTCGATGTCGTGGATTTCGGATACGGTAACTCCCCCGGTATGAGGGCCGACCGCGATTCCCGCGACAATGTAGCCCAGCATCAGGGGCACCTTCAGCTTGTTTGCCACGATGCCCCCGATCAGGGCCGCGACCACGATGATGACGATGTCGGAGGCTATGCCCATGCCGCGCTGTGCTCCTCGATAGCTGCAAAAGTCCATCGCACCGGCGTCTACGGAAGTGAAGCGACACTATATCATTTTTTTGAGAAGGGGTCAGGCCCGCAATGCAGCCCGCAATGCTGCAATTTGAGTCGATGGGCGGGGAAGGATGCTTTTGGCCATGCCCCGGCGTGCCTTGCAGCCCGCCGCAGAGGCGACCTTCCGGGATGGGATGCGACTGGTGGAGATGCATCCGCACATGATAACCTCAAAAATTTCAGCGATTTCTCATTGCCTTCCCGCAACAGACCTTCTGCCCCGCCGCGGGCCTTTCGGGGAAAACGACGGATGAGCTTCGAGAGCGAGTTCCCGACGCTCGCGACCTGTTGATACGACCACGCGGCGACCGGTGCAAAAGGGACTCGCGGGCAAGGCTTCTTCAAATGGGCCGCCCATCCCGGCCGATCCAGTTACCCATTGGCATTCCACCTGGTGCAGGCGCCGTCGGGCACCCAGGCCCCGAGACGGCCGTATCGATCCTTGGGGGCACAAGAATGTCTTTCCATCGACAATTCCGATTGGACAAATCGATAGGAGTCATATAGAGGCTGATTCGAGGTGTACGGATGCGTGCGACCGGAAGCCGGTGCCGCTTTCATCCGGCGGCTTCAGCCGACTGTCGGATCGCCTGCCGCGGAAGTTCGGAGGCTTGGGGCCGCGGAACAGCCCGGCTTTTGAATTCCCAAAGCGCGTTGCGTCGGGGATTCCGTGAGGCGAAGCCTGTTCGCGGACTGGAAGCCTGGGCCCGCTGATGTGGTTGCCGGCTGTACGATCTGCGGGGTTGCGGTCGGGGCAGGCAGCCCGACCACGGTCTTCGGGGCAACCGGTGATGCGCGGGCGCCGGCTCGAAAGACAACGAAGGCGGTGTTTGAAATTCCTGCCTTTCGAACGCTGCATACACCGAGAAAAGGAGGGCGGGCGTGTCCAAAGTAAAGGTGGAATTCATCAACACATGCTCCTGCTGCGAAGAGTATGGGCGGATCATCCGGTCGGTGGCATCGGGGCATGGAGACAAGGTCGAGGTCAAGATCTACATCGCCGGCAAGGACTTCGATTACCTGAAGAAATATGGGCCCGTCACGAGAGGGACCATGATCATAAACGGTGAGAAACGCCTGGACACCCTCTCGCGGGAGATCATTGAAAAAGCCGTCACGGACGCACTGGCGAGGAGCGGGGATTGATCGCCGGGCTCCTCAACAGGGTCTTCACGGCGTTTTTCGATATCCTCAACGGCGCATCGGTCTGGCTGGTGTTGAGTTTTGCCCTTGCGGGCACTCTGCACAGTTTTCTGCGACCGGAGAAGCTCCAGAGAATGCTGGGAAACGGGAGGCTTTCCTCCATCATGCGGGGTACGGTTTCAGGAATGTTGCTCCCCATTTGCAGTTGCGGGGTCATTCCGCTGGGACTCGGCCTCTACTATTCCGGCGCGTGGCTCGGCCCCACGCTGGCTTTCATGACGGCCACCCCCATCATCAATCCTGCGGCGGTACTCCTGGCCTACGGACTTTTGGGGCCTCAGATCGCCACGATCTATCTCGTAAGCGGCTTTGTCGTCCCGATGATCGTGGGCATGGCGGGGAACCGTTTTGCCGGCCCCGAACTGCGGGCGCCCGGTATCGAGGAGTTCGTAAACGTGCCGGCGATGGAGCACGGCGACGGCATTGGGGTGGGCCGCAAATTCATTTCCGGCCTTCATTGGGGTTTCATGGAACTTGGGGTCATGGTGAGCAGGTACATTGTAATGGGAGTCTTCCTGGCGGGCGTGATCATCGCCGTCATTCCCAGAACCACGATCCAGGAATACCTCGGAAACCCCGGCATGATCTCCCTTCTCGGTATCGCGGTCCTGGGGGCCGTCATGTACGTGTGCGCCGTCGGGCACATCCCTTTTGTGGCCGCATTGGTGGCGAGCGGCGCCGCGCCGGGGATTGCCGTCACTTTCCTCATGACGGGCGCAGCGACCAATCTTCCCGAGCTCATCAGCATTTACAGGACGATCGGCAAACGCGCGGTGGCCATCTACACCCTGACAATGGTCGCCGCTTCCATGCTGATCGGCTACCTGACCAACGTGCTGCTGTTGAGGGACTTTGTGCCCTTTTTCGGGAGCGATCACGCCACGGGAACGGTCGGCATGGCGAAGAGGCTCATCGTGGCCGCTCCAAAACCGCTGGAATACCTCTGTTCGGGGATCATTCTGGCTCTTGCTGTCCATGCGTGTCTGCCTCGAATCCGGCAACTCCTCACCGGCGCGGAATGCTCCCGATGAAGTGGTGGAAAGGCTGCGGGACCTGCATGTGCTTCGTCCTGGCGTGCCTGGTCGCGGCCGCCTGTGGAGAAAGGCCGAAAGGAGAGAAAGGGGCCGAAAAAGCCCAAACGCCTGTGTCCGGAGTGTTACTGGAGCACTTCAAACGGTGGAACCCGCAAAGGGAAGTCATCAAGTGGGCGGAGGCCGACCTTGACAACGACGGGCGGCGGGATTGCATCGTCATTTACCGCGTCGCCAGAGAGAAGAACATGATGCGGGTCGTCCTGGATCGCGGCGGCAATTTTGTCGACACGAACGAGGTCCCCGCACCGTATTCCGACCAGGTGATCCAGTTCAGGGACATCGACGGGAAGCCCCCGATGGAATTCATCGTGCAGGGGGCGAAGGGCGCCAAGATGGGTTTTGCGGTATTCAGGGTCGAGGAGGGCTGGCTGACGGACCTCTTCGGCGAAGGCATGGAGGACTGCTGCTAGGGATTGGATGCCGGATAGAGGACCCCGCGAATCCGGAACAACGGGTTTGCCTGTCCGTCATCCGGCATCGCTTGTTCCAGCCTGGGGAGGGGGCGAGGCGATGAAGAAGGCGAACGAACGGTTATCGGTGCTGATTCTGTTGATGGCGTTTACCGGTTTTACAATGGGGTTTCCAATCTCCAACGGATCGGCGCAGGCTGCCGGGGAGTCGGTTTTGCCGGCCGCGGACAAAGACTATGTGGTGAAGCTGGGCTATTACAACTGCGACCACATGACGGCGGCCCCGGTGGCCAAGGATGCCGGCATTTTCGACGAACTGGGCCTCAAGGTGGAGGTAATCGGCAACGCCAAGGTTCCGGAGGCCATGGCCGCAGGGCAGATGGACCTGGGTTACATCGGCTTCGAACGGACGGTTCGCGCCTACCTGAAGGGCTGCCCGATCTTTATCGGAGCCATGAACCACCTGGGCGGGTCCTACTATCTGGTCCTTCGCAACGACATCTACGAGCAGTACCAGAAGGATCGCAGGGTGCTGCTCGGGAAAAAGCTGGCCCTTGGAACCGAGCCGGAAAAGAACAGTCCCGAGTGGGTGACGTTTACGGGCAAGATCGGTCTTCCGCCCGATGGGAAGAACTATGAGACTTTCAACATGTCGGACAAGGACGAATTCCTTGCCATGAAGACCGGCAAACTGGACGGGTACACGACCTGCGATCCTTGGGGGTCCATGGCCGAACACGACCGGAGCGGACGCATCGTACCGGAGTTCACCATCACCAGGATGCCTTCGGGCAAATGGGGCGCGTGCTGCGTGCTCTCGGTCAACAGGAATTTCGCGGAAGCGCATCCGGAACTGGCCAGGAAGATGATTCTTGCACATTCGAAAGCGATTCAGTTCATCTACACTCACCCGCTCAGGACCGCCGAGATCTTTGCGAGGAACTATTCCGTTCCTCTTGAGGTGGCGCTGATGACCATCTTCAGGAAAACGGTCGCCGAGGACCGCACGATGCGCTGGGATATCCACGAAGAGAATGTTCGGGAAGCAGTCGCCTGGAATCTGGGAACGAAGACCCTCGATCAGGCGGCCGCCACAAATGATTATACCGACACGAGGTATCTGCGGGAGGCGGGAACGGAGGATTTTGAGCGGTTCATCAGGGAAAAGGTGGATCCCGTTTTTCCCCTGGGCATGAGCTATCCGGACTGGAAGAAGAAAGCGTATGCGGTCGAGGGAAAAGCGTTCCAGGCCGCGCTTTGATGAAGGGCGGCGTTTTTGCTTTCGCTCTTCTTTCGTTCGTCATGGCGGCCGTCGTGGGGCTGTTTTCCATGGAAAGCGAAGAGCGGACGCCGTCGGGAATTCGGATCGGAGCGCCCGATGACTCGGCAGGGCTCGTCATTCACTGCATCGTGGGCGGAAGCGGCTTCGAGGCAGGGAAGATCGCATCGGATTACGATCCGTACGTTATGAAGGACTGCTGTGCCGGCACATCGGAATGGGCTTTTGGAACGAACAGGCTCGACGTGGCGCTCATGTGCCCCGATGCGGCCCGGCGACTCGTGGAAAAGAGTTCGATGTTCGAGATCGCGGGGCCCGCAGTCCTCAACTCGGACGTCCTCGTGATTCGCCCCGGGGCCGTGCCGAAAAGAATCGGGATCGCGCACAGGCGCTTTTACCAGGAAAGACTCGTCACGGAATGGTTTACCAGCGGGTGCTCCGTGGTTCCGATGCTCCCGGCGAGTCTTCCCTTCGCCTTTGAACGGGGCGTCGTCGATGCTGTGGTCGTGGATGTCCTGAAGGCATTTGCTCTTTCGGGAGAAAGGATTTCCGTCCGGCGAAGCGGAGCCGACGTTGTCACTTATGTGCTCGTGGCAAGAAAAGATTTCACGGCGAGCCCGGTCCACCGGCAATTCATGGAACGATATGAACGGGTGGTGAGGGAGCTCGGCGACGCGGAAAACCTTGCACGGGCCCTCGAGGGATACAAGGCGGTTCGGTGGACGGACCGGGAGGTGGAAGAGTGGAAGAGATTGAACGTGAGATTCGTCTTTCCGCCGAAAGCCGGGGCATGAAAAAGGAAGACGCGCGACGTCATGCCCGACGCAAGCAGATTCTCTGCAACATTATAACATTCGCGACGGTTGTGCTGATCTGGCAACTGGCTGCGACCGCCTACAAGAGCGACCTGTTGCTGCCGCCCCCCTGGAAGACCGCCAAAGCCTTCTTCTTCGCCGTTCATGACCCGGACACGCTCAAGAATCTTCTGCTCACCCTGCAGCGCGTGACGATCGGTTTCGGCATCGCCCTGTGCGCGGGGATGTCTCTGGGGTTCCTCATGGGGTACTCGAAAACGGCCATGCAACTCATCGATCCCGTGCTCGGCACAGTGCGGCAGGTTCCCATCATGGCCTGGGTCCCGCTCACCATCGTCTGGTTCGGGCTCGGGGACGGCCCGACCGTGTTTCTCATCGCCATGGTCGGGGTGTTCCCCATTCTTCTGAATACCGTAGCGGGGGTGCAATCCATTTCCGCCGACTATTACAACGCCGCCCGAACGATGGGGGCAGGGCCGTGGAGCATCTTCAAGGACGTGATGGTGCCTGCCGCCATGCCGGACATCCTGACCGGGATGCGTCTCGCGGTGAGCGCCGGGTGGATGTCCGTCATTTGAGCGGAGTTCATCGCGACGAGTGCCGGGTTCGGCTACTCCATGGTGGAAGCGCAGACGAGGATGGAGACCCCCCTGCTGATAGCGCTGATGTTCATGGCGGCCCTGGTCGGGTATGGCATCGACCGGCTTCTTTCATTTGTCAACGGGATGCTGACGCGCTGGAAGTGCGCGTAGCTGGTTTGAGGAGGGGGGCGGAGAGGTGCTGAGCGCATGCGCCTGGACGTGAAGAAAGTGAGCAAGGTTTTCATGGCGGACGGGGGCGAGAGAACGGTCCTCGCGGACGTCAGCTTTACCGTTCGGGAGGGGCAATTCGTGACCCTGTTCGGCCCCTCGGGCTGCGGCAAGACGACTTTGCTCAGCATCATCGCCGGCTTTCAGCCGGCGTCGGAGGGCAAGGTGGAGCTCGACGGATTGCCCGTCACAAAGCCGGGGCCGGACCGTGCGTTCGTTTTCCAGGATTATGCCCTTTTCCCCTGGATGACGGTCGGGCAAAACGTCCTTTACCCCCTGCGGCAGCAGAAATTGCCTCGGGACGAGCAGGAGGCGCGCCTCAGGAAGCTGCTCGACCTGGCACATTTGCAGGGGTGCGAAAAGCTGTTCCCGAACCAGATCTCCGGCGGCATGAAGCAACGGACGGCGGTCATACGGGCACTTGCGTGCAATCCTCGAGTCCTCCTGATGGATGAGCCTCTTGGTGCCGTGGACTACCTGATGCGTCGGGAGCTTCAGGAGGAACTCGAGTCCATATGGCTCGAGGATCGAACGACCGTTCTCATGGTGACCCACGACGTTGAGGAGGCGATCTATCTGAGCGATCGGGTGATCGTCATGTCGGCTCACGGGGGGAGAATCGTCGAGGACATGAAAATCAGGCTCGAACGGCCGCGCAGGCGCCGGGGGCAACTGTACCACGAATACCGGGACCATCTCACGGACCTGTTGAGGGCGTCTCACCAGGAGGGAGAAGACATGCCCGGGGGGAAACTGGCCGCCCTCTGAGCGAGGCCGGAATCCGGAGGGACCCTTCCGCGCGTTCCGGGGGAAAGGCCGCGATGAATGTCGGAAGGCCCGGGAGCCGCCTCAAGACTGACGTCGATGCGGCCGGAGGAGGGGATGGCATGAAGGGAGTCGAGACCATGCGGTTCAAGCACTACCCGCCCGAGCGGTTGATGATCGAGAGCATTGCATCGAGACTCACGCCCGATGAGAACGCCTGCCGGTTGTGGTTGATGGAATATACCATCGACCGGGGAATTCCCTACAACATCGACAACGGCGCGGGCGCGGAGCCCCCCGGTTCGAGATCGTCGGTTCGAAGCCTCGCGGAGAAGCGGGCAATCGTCGTGGGTCCCGATGGAAACGTCAATTTCATTTACCCGGTTTCCGCCCTGCCCACGCAGCACAGGGTCCGCTTGAGCGACGGTCGGTCATTTTGCGCCATGTGTGCCGTCGATGCCCTCGGAGCCGCCTTCACTTTCAAGCAGGATATCCGGGTTGAATCGAGCTGTATCGAGTGCGGTGAGACGATTCACGTCGATATCGAGACGCGGCGGATCGCAAGGCTCTGTCCCGAGTCGGCGCATGTTCTCCACGTCGATCTCAACAAGGTCGCGAACTGGGCGGCAAGTTGCTGAAACATCATGAATTTCTTCTGTATGAAGAAACACTACGACCAATGGACGTCAAACCGCGGCGTCAATGAGGAGGACGTCTTCTGCCTGGACGTCCGGGAAGCGATGATCGTTGCGGGAATGCTCTTCACGATGGAGGAGTAATACAATTTTACCTGGGAAGTAGTCTCCCGGGTGAATCTGTTTTCGTGCCCCGATATGGGGAATCCTCTACCTGGCTTGAGTACGGCTCATTTCGGTGCACCGTGAAAACAGCGGGGAAATTCCGGCGACGGCCCGGAGGGGCCCTCGGCGGATCCGTCGGAACATTCGGGCAAGGGGGTTTGCGGGGTTTCGGGCATTGCGGGGGGAAAGGAATATCGGTGAAACGGAGCGGAAGGATTCTTGTCGTGTGCCACTGCCTTCTCAATGCCAATGCGAAAGTGTATCCACTGGCCGGGACGGCGGGAGTTTATGAAGATGTTCTAAAAGGCCACATCGAGGCCGGAGTCGGGCTTTTGCAGCTTCCGTGCCCCGAGCTTTCCTACCTTGGCATCAACCGGTGGGGGATGAGCCGGGAGCAATACGATCACCCCAATTTTCGGTTGCACTGCGAGTGGCTCCTGGAGTCCACGCTCAATCAAATGGAGGCCTTCGCACAGGCCGGATTCGAGATTCTCGGAATCATGGGAATGGACGGCAGCCCGAACTGCGGCGTGAACCGGACATGCCTGGGATATACGGGAGGAGAAATCGGGGCCCCGGGTGGGGTGGCGCAACAGGTCGATGCATTGAGGATGAGCGACGGCCCCGGTGTCTTCATGGAGGTTTTTAGGGCTGCTTTGGAGAAGAGGGGAATCAGGGCAAGGTTTCTTGCCGTCGACGAGGCAATCCCCTCAAGTGGCGTTTAGTCAAAATCGGGAGGAAGAACATGGGGATCGGGAAGAGGATGGTTGGATTGTGGACGTGCTTGTTTCTGCTGACGCTGCCCGCCGTTGCTGCCGCGGATGACTCCTGGAGCAAGGTTCAACAGAGGGGTGAGCTGATTGTCGGATTTTGTGCCCAGTACCCTCCTTTTGAATCCAAGAATGAGAAGACGGCCGAATTCGAGGGATTCGACGTCGACCTGGGAAAAGCCGTCGCCCGGCAAATGGGAGTGAAGGTAAAATTCGTGGACGCCGAGTGGCAGGGCCTCCTCGCGGGGCTGAAAAAGGGCGACTACGACGTTCTGATCACTTGCATGTCGAAATCCGAGGCCAGGAACGAAAACGTCAACATGAGCGACGTCTATTATACGCTGCCGGACGTGATCGTTGTGCGGCAGGACGAGTCGGTCATAAGGGACAGGGATGGGCTCAAAGGGAAAATCGTCGGCGTGCAGCTTGGATCGGGGAGCGAGCAACTGGCGGACAAAAACAGGGAGCTCTTCAAGGAAATCAAGCGTTACAACTACAATCCCGAAGCCTTTACGGATCTCAAGCACAAGCGCATCGATGCCGTGATCGTCGGCTATGCCTATGCGGTGAACCAGATCAAGACGGACCCGTCGTACAAGGTTGTGGGGAAGCCGTTGGCTGAAGCGGACATCGTGATCGTCGCGGCCAGGGGCGCCGACGCCCTGACGGCCAGGATCAATCAGTCTCTGAGCGCCGTCAGGACTGAAGGGACCTATCAAAAGATCCTCGATCAATGGCTGAAGGTCGATTGAGAGCCGGATCGCAAGTATGGAAGAATTCCGATTCGGCATTTTGCACGATGCCGCGCCCTTGATACTGGAAGGGCTCCGGGTGACCGTATACGTCTCGCTGCTTTCGTTTGCGCTTGCGCTGGTCATAGGGGTCGCGGTCGGAATCTTGAGGTCGAAATCGCCCCGGATGAGGGCGGTTTTTTCACCTTATGTCGAGCTGTTCAGGGGAACGCCGCTCCTGATACAGCTCTTTTTTATTTATTACGGTCTGCCCACCATGGGCCTCACCCTGGACAGTTTCAGCGCGGGCGTTCTGGGGCTTGGACTGAACGGAGGCGCGTATATCTCGGAAATCATCAGAGGGGCTTTGCTTTCCGTGGACAAAGGCCAGCAGGATGCGGCGTTCTCTTTCGGATTCTCGTGGCTTCAGAGCATGACCTACGTGATTCTGCCCCAGGCCGTCTCGGTGGCCCTGCCTCCCCTCGTGAGCTCCTTTTCGGCGCTGCTGAAGGAGTCGTCGCTGGTTTCCGTTCTTGCCATAACGGAATTGACCCGGGTCAGCCAGCTCATCTATACGCGCACTTTTCGCGCTCTCGAAGTCTACCTGGCCATTGGGGTCCTGTATTTCCTGATGACTTGGTTTGTTGCCCGGCTCTCAAAACGATTGGAGCGGAAATACAGGGTGAGCGGGCGAATTCCGTGACTCACGGGGCGGGGTTGGGCCTACAGTACCGCAACAGGAAGGGGTGAGCGAAACGGGAGGGTTGCGGCCAAGGGGGGATTGGACCCGTCCCCGGTTCGCGACGAAAGGGCGTACCGTGCGGACTGGGTCCGGCGGGAGTGCCTCGGACGGTTTCTTTCCCCGGTTGCAGACGTCCTATGTTGAAGCGCGCGATGCGGGTATGAAGAGGCACCGAGAACCCGATGCTGAAAGGCCGCCCCGCGGGAGCTCATACCGAGGTGCGTTCAAGATGACACAACACCTGCCCGGTGGGAGGTTGACGCGGGGGGGATAAACCCCGCCCTTGCTACGGACCGACGTGCCGGTCTGACGTAGCGAGGGGAGGGCTTTATGCCCTCCCGCCCAATGCAATCATCTTCAACCTAGAATTTTATCAGAGATTGACGTCCTCAAAAAGCTCTCTGCGGTTCTCCCGCAAGTCGATCACGTAGAGGAGCCTGGCCTTTTTCCCCAGTTCTTCCCGGATCACCGGAAGCTCCGCTCGATCAAGGCCGCGGACCCGGATGTGGACCCGCCGCTGACCCTTGGGCGTGCGTTCATAGGAACTGAGGATACTGGCAAGGCGCCCTCCGTGGGCCCTTAGGATGTCCGTCAACTCCTTGATGGAGCCTGGTCGATCTTCCAGTACGAAGCCGAGGACGATTCCGCCCCGGCGGTGCCCCGTCACCGCCACCAACACGCGATTGGTATCGGCCTGGGTGAACACCCCCAAAACCTGGTTGCTGTGATCGATCACAACCACGCCGGGAACGTCGTTGTACAGCATGACTTCGGCGGTCTCCTCCACGCTGTAGTCCAACGGTACGGTGACGGGAGCCCGGGACATTACATCGGAGACCCTGATCCGTCTCAGAACCAGGCTCAAGTCGAGCCCGCCGAGAGAGAGACCGCCGCTCAGGGCCAGAGGCTTGAGGTTCAGGTCGGTGACGGCCCCCACCAACTTTCCGTCCTGCATGACCGGCAGCATGCTCAGGTGATTATTGTTGAGCAAGTCGATGGCCTGCCCGACCGAGGCATCGGCATCGACGGTGATCGGCGTTGCGCTTATCCAGTCTTTTACAAGCATTATTGCTCCTTATAAGAAATTGACGACGGGCGGCGACTCACGCTTTCCCCTTCGTTTCTTCGCTGATTTCCCTGTAACGCTCCGTCTCGGAGTATTTTTTCGCTTCCGCCTTCTTCACATCTTCCTCGGTGAGGTGAATTCTGCCGCAGGCAGGGCAGTAGAGTTCCTTGCTTTTCACATTCAGTCTTGCCGCCAACTGATCGACGGTCATGTGAGGCACCGCCCCGCAGGCCGTGTCCGCCGATTCCACCGTGACTTTGGTCCGTTTTTCCCTGGGTTCCTTGGCGCTCATATCAGCCTCCCTGTCTATGGTGTCCCTGTCATCGTCTTCAGTCGTTTCAGGGCACGCTGGAAAACACGATAGCAACTGATCGTCCAACCGCGGAAATGCGGCGCGGCCACGGGGGCCGCAACCCGAGGTCCGGCTTTTCCGTGAAGGGCGCGAAGAATAGGAAGCCGCGGTGAGAAGCCTTCTCGTAACCTTCGTACTCTTCGGTGTGGCATGCCTCCGTTCAATGACTCAGGGTGTGGGCCATTTCCGGATAACCTCGCCGTCCGCCTTCCTGATCGTAATGGTAACGCCATTCTCGCCATCCAGGCGATGGGTGGCACAGGAAATTCAGGGGTCGTAGGCGCGCACCGCCATTTCGATCTTGTTCAGGATGGTTTCGTCGACCACCCCTCTCTGAATCAGAGTGCGCGCCGCCTGGTTGACGCTCAGGCTGATGGGTCCAAGGTTGTGGGTCGTGCCGACGATCATGTTGGCTTTGGTCACCATCCCCGCGGAGTCGGTGGTGTAGTCGTGAATGAGCGTGCCGCGGGGAGCTTCCAGGCAGCCCACCCCCCGTCCCGCTTTGGGTTCGACTTTGGCGCGCACGTTGGGATCGGTGATCTCCGGATCCTCGAGCAGCTCTATGGCGTGCTCGCAGGCATACACCTCTTCGATCAGGCGCGCCCAGTGGTGGAGCAAGGTGAACTGAGCCGGCCGGCCGAACTTTTCACGGAACTCCTCCAGCTCGGCCTGAGCGCGCGGAGTCGCCATTTTGTCGGCCACGTTGATCCGGGCGAGGGTGTTGGCGCGATAGATTCCTCTTGGCTGCAGCGGATCCAGGGAAAATCCCTCGTTCCAGCAGCGTGCATAGGGGAACTTGCCGTAGGAATGGGGTTCCACGTGTTCTCCGAGATAGTCGAGGTAATCCTGCGGGTCGAAATCGACAAAGCTTCCGTCGGGTTTCATGAGCCGGATTTTGCCGTCGTACAGGTTCAGGGCGCCGTGGTCGTCCACCGTGCCGATGAAGCCGGTGTTGATCACCCCGAGGGAGGCCACCGCATCGAGGTATTTCGGGAACACCTGGGTTTTGGCGAAGTCGATGGTGAAAAGCGCGAACTCCAGCATTTCTTTCATCTTGCCGAGAAATTCCCGGCGGTCTTCCTCCAGGAGTACCCGGGAAAACCCGCCCACCACCCCCGCGTGGGGATGAATGGCCTTTCCGGCGAATTTCTCGAGGATCATCTTGGTTGCATATCGCATCCGCACCACGCGCCCGGCCAGTTCCGGATGTGCCTTCGCCACCCCGATGACGTTGCGCACCCCGTAGTCGCTGTCCGGTCCCATGACGAAGTCGGGTGCGGCCAGGAAGTAGAAATGCAGAATCTTGTCTTCGGAGTGAGAGATGGCCTGCATGAGCTCCCTGAGCTTTCGGCCGGCGGGGGGCGGCGTCACCCCGAAGCAACGGTCGACGGCCTTGTTGGAAGCCAGGTGATGCTGCCACGGGCAAATCCCGCAGATCCGGTTGACGATGCGCGGGAGCTCCTCCGCGGGTTTTCCTTCCACAAACTTCTCGAAGCCCCGCAGCGACATGAAGTGAACCCTGCTGTCCTGGACTTCACCCCGGTCATCCAGCTGAATGGCGATGGACGCGTGCCCTTCGATGCGGGTAACGGGTTGAATATTGATCAATTGTCCCATGGTCTGTGCCTCCTACGCTTTGCGCGCGGGCCGGAGCATCCGATGGGCCCCGGCGAATCTCAACATGGAAACGGTTTCCGGCAAAGAACCCACGTCGATGCCGTTGGATGCAAGGGCATTCAGCATATCGAGCCGCTGATTGCCGTCCTGCTTTACCGGGCCGTAGCATCCGCGGCAGGGAACCCTGGCCGTAAGGCAGCGAGGGGTGATGCCGTCTCCCCCGCACCCGGCCCTTGTCACCGGTCCCATGCACAGCATTCCTTGTTCGAGAATACAGCGCATTTTGTCCAGAGGCTCGTCCGGGCTCTGCTGGTAGGGCGGCTGCAGGAATCGCCTGAGTTGTTTGACCTGCCCTTTGCCTTCCCGCACCGTGGGACAGTGATCGCACACGCTCCTGCCGGGAAGATCGAGCGGTTTGCCTTCCACCAGTGCGACCAGCGCGGCAAAAACGTGGTCCGGGTGCGGCGGGCACCCGGGAAGGTAGACGTCGACCTTGACCTGTTCATCGAGAGCGGAGCAGGCATCGAGCAGGGTCGGAACGCCCTGGTTGGGGAACTCCTCCGGCCGGTCCGTGGATTCGGTGCCGTAATAGCGCTCGAGGGTCTCCTGGTTGCTGTATGAATTGGACAGAGCCGGGATTCCACCGTGTGTGGCGCAGGTGCCGAGGGCCACGATGATCTGGCATTTCTGCCGCATCAGCCGGATGATCTCCAGGTGTTCCTCGTTGCGCACGCCGCCGCTGACAATCCCTACGGCGGCCTCGGGAATCTCCAGGTGTTTGCCGTCGCCCAACTGGCCGAAGTACTTGTGATCCATGAGTACCGGGCTGTGTACGAACTCCACGAGCGCCAGGACGTCCAGGAGCCGCTCGCCCATGTCCACTATGGATATTTCGCAGCCCGAACAGGAATTGAGCCATTCTTGCACAACTTTCACCGCCATGAATCGCCCTCCTCAGGAAGCCGCAGCCTGCTGAGCCCGGCGACCGTATGGAGAAGGTCCGAGCTCAACGAGCTTGTTGGTCATTTGAGTAACCGCATCGACGAAACGATCCGCTTCCGCGGAAGAACACCAGACGAGTTGAAATCGTTCGGGCTCCAACCCGATGGCTTCCACCATCTCGGTGATGACCCGGGCACGCGCTTGAGCTTTGTGATTACCATCCAGGTAATGACATTCGCCCAGGTGTCACCCCATGACCATGACGCCGTCCGCTCCCAGCGTCAGCGCCTCCACGACCAGCCTGGGATGGACCATGCCGGAGCACATGACGCGCACCAACCGAATGTTGGGCGGATACTGCATGCGCGATACCCCGGCAAGATCGGCGGCCGCATACGTACACCAGTTGCAGGTGAAACCGATGATCTTGGGTTCGTGATCCATGTGTTTCTCCTTTCAAGCCGTTAGCATCGCCCTGACCTGGGCGCCGATTTGTTCCAATGAAAAGCCGGCCACCTCCACCCCGTCCTTGGGGCAGGTCGCCTGGCAGAGGCCGCACCCTTTGCATTTTGCGGCGTTCACCTCGATGTGGGCCGAGCGACGGCCGTCGGACCCCGTTTCCTGGGCCAGGGAGATGGCATGGTAGGGGCAGACGTCCAGGCACAGGGCGCACCCGTCGCAGCCCGCCGTGGGTTGCGCTTTGGTGGATTCGAGCCGGATCCGGTCGTTGGCCAGGACCGTTACGGCCCGGCTGGCAGCCGCCTTGGCTTGCGCGATGGCCTCATCGATCGGCTTCGGGTAGTGGGCCAGGCCGGCCATGAAGATGCCGTCGGCCGCAAAGTCCACCGGCCTGAGCTTGGCGTGCGCCTCCATAAGGAACCCGTCGGCGTCGGTGGAGAGCTTGTAGAGCTTCGCCAGTTCGTTGTTGGCCGGATTCGGAACGATGGCGGTGGCGAGGACCACGATGTCCGCCGCGATACGCTGGGGCTCGTGGAGCACATGGTCCCAGACGGTCACTTCCAGTTGACGGTGTTCCGTGGCCTTGACCTTCGGCTTTTCGTGCAGTTCATAGTTGATGAACACGACCCCCATTGCTCTGGCCTTCCGGTAAAGCTCCTCCCGTTCCCCGTAGGTCCTCAGGTCGCGGTACAGGATGAACACCTCCCGCCCGGGCTGTTCTTCCTTGAGCTGGATGGCCGCCTGCACGGAATGCGTGCAGCACACCCGGGAGCAGTACATGCGATCCTTTTCGCGAGAACCCACGCACTGGATGAACAGGAACGTCCTGGCGTCGGCGAACCGTCGATCACCCATCATGTAGAGCTTGTCGAATTCGATGGCGGTAAACACCCGGTCGTGGGTGCCGTAGCCGTATTCGACGGGCTGGTAGGCTTCCCCTCCGGTGGCCAGGACGCACACTCCGTGTTCGACCACCGTGTCGGTGCGGCCATTGGCGACCGTGGAGCGAAAATTGCCCACGAAGCCCTCAGCCCCGGTCACAGTGGACTGGAGATGCAGTGTGATGAGCGGATGGCTCCTCACCTTGGCATCCATTTCCTGGATGGCGGCTTCGAGGGGCTCTCCTTTCCAGGTGTGATAGAGATGTCGCGCCTGTCCTCCGAGGACGTTCGATTTTTCCACCAGGTGCACCGGGAAGCCGTGATCGGCCAGTTCCATGGCTGCCGCCATGCCGGCCAGGCCGCCCCCGACGACCAGGGCGGAGCGATTGACATCGAAGGCCAGGTCGGGAAGCGGGGTGAGCAGCCCGGCCTTCGCCACGGCCATACGCACCAGGTCCATGGCTTTGGCCGTGGCGCGGCCGGGGTCATGGGCATGCACCCAGGAATCCTGGTTGCGGATATTGGCCATCTCGAACAGGTATTCATTCAAGCCCGCCGCCTTGAGGGTTTCGCGGAACAAAGGTTCGTGGGTGCGCGGAGTGCAGGCGGCCACGACAATCCGGTTGAGCCCTTTTTCCAGGATGCGCTCCCGCATGATCTCCTGGGTATCCTGAGAACAACTGAATAGATTCCGCTCCACGTGCGTCACGTGAGGAAGGGTGGAGGCAAACTCGGCCACTCTTTCCACGTCCACCACCCCGGCGATGTTGGTGCCGCAATGGCAGATGAAGACTCCGATGCGCGGCTCCTCACCGGTCACATTCCGCTCATCGGGAAATGTCTTGGCCCGGGTCAGGAGGTTGCGGGCCGGTGCCAGTTCGCGAGTGGCCTCGGCCGCGGCCGCGGACGCTTCCATGACGGTTTGGGGGATGTCCTTGGGGCCGGTGAAGGTGCCGCACGCAAAGACCCCCGGCCTGGACGTGGCCACTGGGTTGAAGGAAGAACCGTCGACGAAGTGGTTGCCGTTGAGATCGATCCCGGCGCGCCGAGCCAGCTCGACGGCGGGGGCCGAGGTGCACAGGCCTACCGAGAGCACCACCATGTCGAATTCATCTTCGATTTGCCGGCCTCGATCGTCGATGTAGCGGAAGTACACGTTGTTGGAATCGGTGACGGGTTCAAGGGAGTGGACGCGGCAGCGATGGAAACGGATGCCCTGCTGTTTCGCCCTTTCGTAGAAGCGCTCGAACTCCTTGCCGTGGGTGCGCATGTCCATGAAGAAAATGGACACGTCCAGATCCTTGACGTGGTCTTTGGCGATCATGGCTTCCTTGATGGCATAGGTGCAGCAGACCGATGAGCAGTAGCCGTGGGAGGCCTTGTTGAGATCGCGGGAACCGATGCATTGGAGAAACGCCATGCGGCGTACCTCTTTGTGGTCCGAAGGGCGCACGAGGTGACCTTCGGTGGGACCGGAAGCCGAGAGCAGCCGCTCCAGTTCCATGGCCGTGATGACGTTGGGGTACATGCCGTAGCCCCAGGTGCGGATGTTGCTGGGGTCGAAGGTGGCTGAGCCCGGGGCGAGCACAACCGACCCCACCTGCAGGGTTACGGTTTCCTCCCGGTCGTCGAACCGGATGGCGCCCGCGGGGCAGAATTTTTCACAGGCCCGGCATTTTCCGGCTTTTTCGAAATAGATGCAGTGATCCTTGTCGATGGCGTATTTCTGCGGCACCGCCTGGGGATAGAGCAGGTAGGCGGCTTTGCGTTTGTTGAGACCTTCGTTGTACTGATCTTCCACCTTACGCGGGCACTTTTCGGCGCAGAGCCCGCAGGCAATGCATTTTTCCATGTCCACAAACCGAGGATGCCGGAGCAGTTCCACGCGGAAGTCACCGGGTTCGCCGGTGATGCTCATCACCTCGGAAAGGGTGTGCAATTCGATGTTCAGATGCCGGCCGACCTCGACCAGTTTCGGTGCGATGATTCACATGGCACAGTCATTGGTGGGGAAGGTTTTGTCCAGTTTGGCCATGGCCCCGCCGATGGCGGGCCGGCGTTCGACCAGGTGGACATAAAAGCCGGAGTTGGCGGCGTCCAGGGCCGTTTGCATGCCCGCGATGCCTCCTCCCACGACAAGAACGGATCCATTGATGGGATTGGTCATGATGCGTCTCCCTGAAGCAAAAAGGGTTACTCCTCTTCAGATTTTTCGGGTTCCAGGATCAAGGCGTCGGCCACCAGTTCCCAGATGTATTTGACTTCGACGTCAAGGTCGTATTCCTTGCGCAGGCTCTTCATGATCTGGTCCCGGCAGTTGTGGCAGGATGTGACGACCAGTTTGGCCTTGGTGTTTCTGATCTGGCGCTGCTTGATACGACCATAGAAGACGCGTTCCTCGCGGAAGGGCAGGGCCCAGGCGCCGCCGCCGCCGCCGCAGCAGTAGTTGCCTTCAAAGTTGGGATACATTTCGGTGAAGTTCGGGCAGCACTGCCGCACGATCCATCGCGGCTCTTCGAAATAGCCGATCCCGAATGCCTTCAGCGACTTCCTTCCGTAGTTGCATGGATCGTGATAGGTGGTGAGCTCGGAATGCAGGGCAGGATCGACCTTGATGCGTCCCGACTTGAGGTACTCCATGAGGACGTCGAAAATGGTGACGATCTCAAATTTCTTGAGGTCTTCCGCGTACCATTTCTCCAACCCGAACCGGGTGGCATAATAGGCGTGGCCTCATTCGGGCAGGACAAGTTTTTTCGCCTCCAGACGGTACATGTTGTCCACCAGGCGGCCGACCATGATCCGCATGGCCTCGTCGTCACCGGTGAACAGTCCCCAGTTGACCCCTTCCCAATTCTCCGAAGGAATGGTCCAGGATTCCCCGGCGGCATGGAAAATCTTCCACCAGAACTTCATGTCGTCCGGTTCACCGAAAGGTTCCTTGGAGTTGACGGTGACCAGAAGGTTGGCGCCCTGCACGTCGACGGGAGTGGCGAAACCGGGGCAGCATTCTTCAGCCAGCTCTTCACCGACTTCCACGAGCAGGTCGACGAATTCGGATTTGGGTATGCCCAGGTTGTTGCCGCGGCGCAGCGCCATCAGCACCCCCTTGTGCAGAGGGCCGGGTACCTTCTCGCGTTCCCGCAGTCCGCGGATCCGGCGAAAGAGTTTGACCAGTTCCACATTCATGGGACAGGCTTCTTCGCACTTGCCGCACAAGGTGCACTTCCAGGTCCAGTTGGAATCAACCACTTCCTTGGTGCGTCCCAGCACCACCATGCGGACGATTTTGCGCGGGTCAAGACCGTCCACGCCGGAGATGGGACAGGCACTGGCGCAGCTGCCGCAGGTCAGGCACACGTCGGCCCATTGGGGATCGGCCCGTAGAAGATTGTCGCGTATCCCGATCGTTCTCAATTCGGGGGCACTCGTTGTGTTTATATTCATGGTTTCCTCCTTGACTGGTAAAGACTCGACATCCCATTGTGCCAACTGGGTGAAAACGCTTTCCGGTATGGACTGAAAGCGGCAGAAGCGGCGCAGGTCTTCAAGCTGGATGAAATACTTCTTGGCAACCGTGCTCGTGGCGCGCAAGGTGCCGTTCTTGATCCAATTGCGCACCGTGTTGCGATGCACGCCGAGCTTTTCGGCAAATTCTCCCACACGAATCTCGATCATGAAACCCCTCCCTCGGCAGCACAAGGGAGCCGTAGCCAGATGCGGCGGGTGGCGGCAATCGGGGGTCGCGACGCTTCCCCCCGGATTGTTTGGGGAATGTGAACGATCTGTGCCGACCGGGCGCGGATTGCCTTGAGCATGTTCACGTTTCGAAACCGGCGACGGGCAAACACCATGGGCTTCACCCGGAGAAAGCAGTCGATTCCGGAAATTTTGCCGCGTTCCTCTCCGACTTCGTCGACTGCAATGTCCCGAACCGTCCGACGACAGTTCCCGTCTACCAAAAGGAGATTGAACCGCAATCCGGCCGTACCCGCCTCGATGCAGACCGTGCCGCCGGGGCTTCCCGGGTGGACATGCAGCCGAGCGGCGAGGGCCGGACCAAAGCCGTCGTCTTCCGGTAATGGCTTGATGCACGCCAAGACCACGCATTCCTTCGGGAATGGACCCTGGATCATGTCGTTTGACTCGATTTTGAGTGACGTCGCCCGTGGTGCTCGAGCCGCGTTGGAACACCGCCCGATCGGCCTGGACAACGAAACGATCCACCGATGCCGCCAACCGGTCGGAGGAATCCGAACCTGCCGGCAGGCGGCGGAAACTACCTCAGATGAAAGCTGCCGTAGAAGCTGCGAAGCAGAAGCCGGATCACCGGGCGATAAACTGGGAGGAAAATGGATCGGGAGTGGAAAATGAGCAACTCAGCCGACAATGCAGGGAACTCGATGCTGCTGGTGAAACCAATCCGCTTGAAACTTCAAAGAAACCGACAGGCCGCCGTCATGAAACCATCGCCTGTCGTGAGAAAAACCCGCACTTCGAAGTGTCTGCCGCCCTCCTTTCCCAGAAAACCTGCTGCATCGGCCCTGCGCCGTCTTCAAACCGACTTTCCAGGTAATTGCATTGTGGTGGTGAGATCGGATAGTGCCAAATGTGCGAACTGTGCAATCGTGCTGTGAATGCAATTCTAGATCGAGGTTTTCGGAAGTCAAGCATAAAATGCACATTCAACGGAACTTTGCGGCGCACCGGCGCGACGCGGAGACGAAAAGGTCTGACGAGCAATACAATTCGGTCTTTGCGGTGGGCTTTCGGTCGGCGGATTTCCCGGACGGTCGATTTACGCCCGTGTCGCACGGATCGGGATGCGGTTGTCCCGGGTCGGTCTCGATCGCACCCGGTTCAAGGACGGCATCGGGACGATCCGGACAATCGGGGGCACTCTCGACGCGTGGAGAGGACAACCGCCGCTCGATGCGACCCTCCGCCGGGCGATTGCGAACCTGTCCAACCCGGAGAATCATCTACCAATGGTAGATTCGTCAGTTCATAGAAGCGCGCCCAGCCTCAATGATGCACTGTGGCACTTTCCTTGCTATCTGTTGTCCATAACAAAACGAATGCCGATCCCGTAATCCCATAGTCATCAGCTCAGGTGAAAAGGAGGGCGACATGGGTCTTCCCGGTCATCCCACTGCGATTTCGTCCAAGTCCGAGCAGTCGCCCGGCACATGGAAGGGAATCGTCCTTGCCGGCGGCGCCGGCACCCGGCTCTATCCCACCACCCGGGCCGTGAGCAAACCGCTGCTGCCGGTCTACGACAAGCCCATGATCTACTACCCGCTGTCCGTTTTGATGCAGGCGGGGATCCGGGATATCCTCATCATCACCACCCCCATGGATCTGCCCCGGTTCCAGGCTTTGCTCGAGGACGGCAGGCAGTGGGGAGTGAAGTTCTCCTATGTCGAACAACCGCACCCGGCCGGAATTCCGGATGCGTTCGTTCTCGGACGGGATTTCATCGGCAACGACCGTGTCTGTCTCATTCTGAGCGACAACATTTTCCACGGGGACGGCCTGGAGGCAATCCTTCGGCGGGCTCTGCGGCTCAAGACCGGAGGCCTCGTCTTCGGGTATTGGGTACACGACCCGCACCGATACGGCGTGGTGGAATTCGACGGTTCCGGTAAAGTCATCGGCATCGAGGAAAAGCCGTCCGTTCCGAAATCGAATTTTGCCGTCACGGGCCTGTATCTTTTCGACAGCAGGGTTGTGGAAATCGCGGCGCGGCTCGTTCCTTCCGAGCGCGGGGAATTGGAAATCATCGACGTGATCAGAGAATACCTCCATCTTGGAGAACTGCAGGTCGAGCTGCTGGGGGGCGAGATCACGTGGATGGATGCGGGGACCCACGAGTCGCTCGCGGAAGCATGCACGTTTGTGGAAATCGCCGAAAGCCGCCGAGGCGTCAAAGTGGCATGCCTCGAAGAGGTGGCCTACAGGATGGGGTACATAGGGCCGGAGCAGGTCCGCAGTCTTGCAAAGCCTCTTTCCAAGAACGGTTATGGCCGGTATCTGCTGCAAATGGTGGAGAATCGGGCGTTGTGACGATGCGCTCCGGAAGGGCGTGCCAATCCGGGGTTTCATGTTGAGAACCGCCCCCGGCCAACCCCTTGCCGCCATAACCGGGGACACGTCGTTGCCGGCGTCCGCCGGGGTGAGCGTCAGCCATTTTCACAGGAAGGCGGCACTCTCGGGGAATCGTCCTGTGCCCCGGTTCTTGCCGGGAGAAAATCCCGCCTTCCCACATAACAGGAGGAATCTCGATGAAGCGTAGCATTTCAGTGATCTGTCTTGTTTGCCTGGTCGCCCTGGCGCCGGCCTTGTCGTTTCCAGTCGTGGAGCAGACGGCCGGATGGGGCACGAGTTCCGCCATCGCAGCCGAAACCGGCTCCAAGGACCGGAACCCCGGCACGAGCAATATCTCCGACTCCGGCACGGGCGGATTGAACCAGCGCCCCACCAAACCGAGCAAGATCCCGGAACCCGCCACCATCGTCTCGATTCTTGCAGGGGTGGCCGGCGTGGCGTTGTTTGTCCGGTGGAGGAAAAAGGGCAGGGGCTGATACCGGTGGGTGTTCGAGCTCACGGAACAAGGGGATCGGCGTAATAAGGGATCAACGGAAGGAGGGGCGGACGGGGATAAACCCCGTCCGCCGTATTGTGGGCACGGAGGAGCCGTGCCCACCCTGCGGATCCTGCCAGTCGCGTCTACAAGGGACGGACTTCATGCCCGCCCATCGAATGCTGCCGTTTTGAACCCTGTTGCCCATGGCGCCGGCGTCACCACAAGGCATGAAAACAGACTCACCCCGGAGTCTTTTCCCAGGTTAATGCCCATGGCGCCGGGCGCCGGCCCGCAGCGCATCAACGGCCGGCCCCGAGCCTCACGTTATCTATTCTGCCGCTGCCGCGAACCGAGAATCCATTCACTTCGAGGATCTTTACCCCCGGCTGTGCCCTGGACAAGTCCTTTTGCAGGTGGCGGGCGAAGGTGTGCCAGTCGCCGTCCAGGGTGCCGGGCCCAAGCCCGCAATCGATTGTCCGGTCGTCTCCCGGACCGTTTCCGATAAGAGGCTTGTACCGGATTTCCCGGTAGCCGTCCGTGGTCTGCACGTGCACCGAAACCACGTAGTCCTCGGAGAACTTCATGCTCCACTCCAGGACGAACTGACGGGTGTTGTGCCAACCGTCGAGGTCCCGGCCGCCCAGGTGAAACGCGTTGGCCGTTTCGGAGCCGGACAATTCCGTGACGGGACCGCCCCGCTCGTCGTCAAACACGCTCACGACCTTCGCCCCGGGCGGGTCGGGGTCGGTGATGCTCCACCGGCCCGGCACTCCGCGCGATACGGCGCAATAGAGCGTTGAGGGGAACGGCTGCGGCGCGCTGGTGATCAGGATCTTGTCCAAGCGCGTGCCGTCCTCCTTTTGCTTGATCCTGAGCGTATGGTCGCCGGCTCCCAGCCGCAGTTTCAACGGGGAACCGGAGGACCCGTCGCGCACCTGGTCCCACAGCCACCCGTTGACGATCGCGGTGTTCCAGGTGAGGAAGGGGCCGGAATCGACCGAGACGAAAAAGGAATTGCGGGTGCTGTACGGACAGTATTCGCGTCCCCAGAAGGTATAGTCTCCGGCGGCGGTCACCGTGAATGCATAGGTGGCGGTGCCCCCTTCCCGCAGGGGGTCCGAAACGGGCTCAAGCCCGACGGGCACCCGGATAAAACCGGTGGCGGACGTGGTCACGCCCGTTTCCAGGGGGACCTCCAGAGCGCCGGCTTCCGCCTCCAGGTAAACCGATTCGTGGGGTTGCATGCCCCCGGAGTCGAGCGCCGCAACGGAATCGCCTCCCGCATCGTTGACGCCGGGAGCCGGGGGATCGGTTCTGGACAAGACTTGCAGCTCGAATGCGCCCTCGGATGCCGGGGTGTCTGACGCATCCCCGGAATCACCCGTCTGGAGGCGCGTATCGTGGATCGATGCCTCATTCGGGGGGAAGACCACTTCTTTTGAGAATCCGCTCTCCACCCCGGCGGCATAGGAGGTTACGGCAAAATAATAGGTTCTGCCCTTCACAAGGTTCGTTACCGTCCCGGAAGTCGCCTTGCCCAGCGTCACGCGGCGGGAATAGTTGCGGTGCGACGTGCCGCAATAGATTCTGTAGCCGCGAAGGTTCTTGAACGACACGGGATTCCAGGAGAGGGTGACTGAAGCGGGAAAGGCATCGGGGGCGATCGAGAGGACGGCCGCGAGGGCAACCAGGAAAGTCGTCAAACGGCGGATGCGCCGGAATTTCGTTGTGCGGACGAACGACGCTCTGCTTTCGGTCATGCTCTACCTCCGTAAGTTCTTGTGACCCGAATTCGGGCAAACGAACGCATTTCCAACACCGCAGACTGATAGCGCACAGTCCCGATATCGTGAAAATGGTTCATGGCCGAAGACTCGGCCCCGGCCGTGAACCGCAACGTTCTCTTGAGAAAATCGATGTCTTGCGAGAATGCCGCGGCCAAAGGGTGCAATATCGATGCCGCATCAACGAAAAAACGATCCGTGCGGGACATCCAACCCGTCATGTGCCTGAATGCATTTGTCAAATCGTCCGTTGGAAGGCCTGAAAGTCAAACGATGCATGATGGATTTGTCGCGGATGTCGGGTTTTTTTCAGGGGGGAAAGTGTAGGGAATTCAGTACACCCCTGCATGCATATCCCTCCAGACTCGGGCAGGGCCTCCCCGATGAACCTGTATGTCCCGTGGGTTCTTCATTTCCACGGGTATTCGGGGCGGAGGAGCCCGCGACCCGGTGCTTCCTTGCGTTTCGGCGATCAACGTCGCGGTTGAAGGATCGAATCGAGTTCCTGCGCTTTGACTTGCTTCTGTGTGCTTCCGGGCAGTGTCGGAAGTATTTCTCCGTGAGATTGAGGCGTCGCAAATCGTCCTTGACAGGTGCCTCGGCGGGTGCTAACCAAAGATCCTCAGATAAACGGCAAGTTATCGATTCGATCACGTGGATTTGCATTTTCGGAAGGCCATGGACCAACTCAACCAGATCGTCAACACCTTAGCCCTGACCATGGGCGTAGGCTGGGCCAGCGGCCTCAACCTGTACGCCGCGATTCTCACGCTTGGAATCCTTGGCGCCACGGGCAGCATCGTTCTTCCTCCGGAGCTTGCGGTTCTGGCCAACCCGATTGTCATCGTAGCGGCCGCTGTAATGTATGTTGTTGAATTTTTTGCTGATAAAGTCCCGGGTGTGGATACGGGATGGGATACGCTGCACACCTTCATCCGCATTCCCGCCGGGGCGATCCTGGCCGCCGGGGCGGTCGGCTCCGTCGACCCGGCGCTGGCGGTGGCCGCCGGCCTGCTTGGAGGTGGTCTGGCCACCGTGTCCCACGCCACGAAAGCCGGTACCAGAGTGCTCATCAACACCTCGCCGGAGCCCGTCACCAACTGGACAGCCTCCGTCACGGAGGATGTGATGGTTGTCGGCGGAATCTGGACGGCACTCCATTATCCCTGGGTGTTCCTGGGTTTCCTGATCCTCTTCATTCTCATCGCCATCTGGATGCTTCCCAAGCTGTGGAGGGGCATCAAGAAGGTGTTCGCTTTCTTCGGACGTCTGTTCGGCAAGAAATCTCCCACCACGTGACGTTGCCGTTCCGTCGTCCGATCCCGCGCCCTTTTCCCCTCATATTGGTTCGCGGCCGTGGCCGGCCGGAGCACGACGGAGCGGCGCGGGAAACGCTCAGACCTTCCGCCCCAGAGCGATCATGCGACGGTTCATGAATCCGTAGTCGCCCGGCGTGCGGTGCGGTGAGAAGTCGGTGAGGACCCTGACGCTTTCGAATCCGGTCCGGTTCAGCAACGCTGCAATCTGGGCGGGATCGTAGAATCGGATGGCGTAGGTGCGGTCTCTGAGCAGGCCTTTTTCCTTGCTCAGGACCATTTCACGGACGAATACGGTGTCGCCTTCCACTTCCCGCCGGCGACAGACGATTATTTCCCGGCCGATCTCGTGCCATGCCTCGGGACTCAGTTTTTCCCGGACGGCTGTTCCGTCGGCCAGGTCGAGCAGCAGCCAGCCGGCGGGACGGAGCACACGGTGGGCTTCCTTCAGGATTTCGCCGTCTCCCGCGGCATCGCGCAGATATCCGAAGGAGTTTCCCAGAATCAGCACGTGGTCGAAGCTTGCCGAGGCAAGCCCGGTGCTCCTGGCGTCGGCCTGGATGAAGCCCATCGAGTGATTACGTTCCAGTGCGCGCGACCGGCCGCATCTGAGCAGGTATTCGGAGTAGTCGACCAGGATGCATCGGCTGAAGCCTCGCGCGCAAAACTCCAGGCTGTGCCGCCCGTGGCCGCTGCACAGGTCCAGAACGCGTTGGTCCGAGCGGATCGGGAGTAACCGGCAGATGAGATCCACCTCCCGCCGAGTGATCTCCTCATCGCAAACCGAGCGGGCATCGGTGAGGAGATAGAGCTCATCAAACATCGTTTTCCACCATTCGGGGTCGGCTTCGATGGTCATGGCGGCTCCGGACTCGCGCCGAAATCGAACAGCCCGTCCGAGGCGATGATTGCGGCGGAGCCTCGCCAGGGCTGCATGCGAGCGATTTCAAGCTCTTCTTCTTCAATCTGGATCATGGAGCTCAGCTCCCCGGAAAGCCACATTCTTTCCAGTGTCAGGCAGTCCGACCACAGGGCGCGTCCGTACTCCGTCAGAGCGTCGATCTGCCGGGGGGATATCAGCCTCGGGCGCAGAGCGATCTTGATGGGTCCAAGCAGGTACGTGAAGCGGTGTTCCACAGCCATGCGCTCTTGCATCTCGACGACCTTGCCGAGGGTGCCGCAATCCATGGCCAGGATCGCATCATTGATGCGATTCACCGCCTCCCGCACGCTCATCTTCGAGCGGAGCACGGCCAGCGGTTGGACTCCTCCTCCGCTTCCCACGTTCGTCGGGACCGCTCCGTAGCGGCCGAGGAACCCCATCAGCCCCGATGGGCCCACAAGGCATCTGAAGTCCGTCTGATAGCGTTCGAGCGTCGTGCACCCCCGTTCCGCGTTCAACGTCGGAATTTCCTCGGCCCACAAATGGAGCGGGATTTTTTCCTGGACGATGTAATGACCTTCCCGTAACGCCAGGTCAATCGCCTCCCGGGCGTTCGGGTTTACCCCGCCGACCCGCACGCCCTTGCCGGAGTATCCGCGTTCGGGTTTGAGCACCAGATCGTTCCAGTGCCGGGCCGTCCACTCGACCAGGTCGTCTATGGCCTCTCCCCGGGGACCGACGGTGCGGCGCGGACGAAACTGGCGGGTCCAGGGAGTCCGTTGCACGATTTCCGAGTGAAACCGGTCGCGGTGGGGACCGCCCACGACTTCGAACATGCTCTTCACGTTGATGGGTTCCGTACCACGGGGATTGATGACGCGCCCTTCCCGGACCGCCTGCAGAAGCGGGGTGAGGTCGTGCTTGCGATGGAGGGCCAGCAAAACGTCGGTGTTGAAATCCACGAAGGCGATCGACACGGGTCTGCCCATCCAACATACTCGACCGCTCTTGAGCTCGAGCTGCTGCGGAGACATCAGCGCTCCGTGAATGCCGTCGATCCGGTTGAGGTGTTCGGCGAGGTTGATGTTTTCGGTAACGTCATCGAGCGTTTCCTCTTCGGCCACCACCGCGACCAGCCCGGGCCCGCCGCCGTCGCGGGCGCGGCATGCCGCGACGAGCATGGCCACGAACCCGTTCACGGGATAGAGCAGCGGGTGATCGAAATCCAGATCGACGCCGACGGGGGATATTTCGTTGAGGCGCAGCCAGACGGCCTTACCGATGACCTGGGTGACACGCTGGTAGTCCCATCCTCCGGGACTGCCCAGGTTCCATTCCGAATGGTAACCCGCAAAACCCGTCATTCCATACTCCTCCTCGTTCTATGGGGTGGCATTCACCGCATTCCGGAGCCGCTTCTCGATCGCATGAAACGGCGGTTCACCGCCTTCGAGCATCAGTCGGTGAAACCCGTCGTGCCCCATTCCGCCCGCGTAAGTCTCTCTGAGTCGCATGATCTCGAATCGACCCAGGCTGTAGCAGAGTTGATAGCCGGGATTCAGCCGAAAGCGACTGATTTGTCCGCAGGCTTCCTCCATGCCGAACCCGGCGGTTGTCAACAGACCCAGGGCGTCGTCGGGACTCAGTCTCCCAGAATGAAGCCCGATGTCGATCCGGCAACGCGCGGCCCTCCAGAGTCTCCGTTTGCAGTCGACCAGCAGGTCCAGGGGATGATCGGCGTACCCGTATTCGGTCAGGAGTGATTCCACGTAATAGGCCCAGCCCTCGTAGAAAAGTGCCGATTCGATCTGGCTTCGCACTGGATTGTCGAGCATTCTCCGGGTGGAATCCAGCAGGTAGTGCCCCGGGAAGGTCTCATGGGCGGCGAGGAATTTATACTCCCGGTGAAACCGCTTCCTGAGAAGCTCCGCTGATCGGTCGCGCCCCTGTCCGGAGGCCTGGGTCGTAATGTAGAAGTAATCCTCTTCGGTCCCGTCCCTCGAAAAGGCGGCGCTGAAGGATGCCGAGCCCCGCACGGATTGCAGGTAAGTGGGGGTCCGACAGACCACCGGCCACCCCGCCGGCATGACCTCGCTGAAGCCGTGCGATTCGAAAAAACGCTTCAGCCTTTTCATCTCGCGGTCATAGAGCACCAGGGTGTCACGACCGGCCGCGTCTTCCGGCAAGTATCCATGATACAGCTCTCTCCAGGATTTCCCGGGGTCGATCTTCCTTTGCAGGCGTTCCAGGCGGCAAAGGTTCTCGCGCCATTCCTCGACGGCGATCTCATCCACTTCGGACAGGCTCCGATGCGATCGGAATCTGTCCCGCAGAGTGACCTCCAGGCTCCGGAAGGCAAACTCGCGGTCCGGAACGGACCTGACCGCGCCAAGAAATGTCCCGAACGCGTCCAGGGCGGATCGGGTCTTCTCCAAAGCGGCCGTGAATCGTCCGGAATCCTGGGGCACATACGTATCGGCGGTTTCGGAAAGATAGCTCCGGCAATCGACGAGCATGGCGAGCGCGGCCTGGAGTGTGCTGTGGGCCACCCGGTCGATATTTTCCGCAGCTTGTTGGAGCAGGCGGGGAATCGCCTGGAGGCGCGCCCGGGTTCTTTGCAGCCGTTCATCGTGGCTCGGGGTAGGTTTGGTCAACGAATGATCGAGCCCGATGAAGGCGATTTTGAGGTAGAGGAGGGGATCGTGCCGCCACACCTCCTTGGAGTCCAGTTCGATCAGGATGCCGGCAATACTGGAATCGAGCATCTCGAGGTCGGTGAGCTTTTCCGGATCGCTCTCGACGGCGGCCAGACGGCCGAATTTGCGCCGATACTCCTCGATCGTGGCGATGCATTCCTCGATTCCGGCGCGGTCGAAGTCGTCCAGCCGGTCGTAGTGCCGGCTCGCCGCCACCGCCCGGGGAAGAAAGTGGAATTCGTCGCTGGCGCACATCACCGGGAAACGCTGGGCCAGGTAATCGAAGTATTCATCGGTCAGTTCCGGCTGGTACTCCGGCATGGGAAGACTCCATGGTCCCGGGGAAGCGTATCGGCCGTGTGCTTGAGCGTGCGATCTTCAAACGGTGCCTGCGGTTCGACGGCCAATGCCTGTTGCGAAAACCAGCGGGTTTCGGGGCGACGCCGGATCGTCAAGGCGAGCCCGCGCCTCTCGGTGGTCGCCGGATTGCGGGGAAGAGGCTCAAGAGCAATGATCGTTTTCGTTCGAGGGGCCTCGCGGGCGCGACAGAAAAACCATTCCGATGCGTTCCGCGCTGTGATTCATCCCTCCCGGCGGCGTTACCGCTCGGGAGAGCCCCCCCCACTCCACCTTATGAATGATATTGCACAATCACGGCGAAGATTTCAAGGCCCTGCAAGTTCGGGCCCGGGCGCCTCCATGGATCGCGCTGAAGCTGAGGCGATGCTCGCGAAGCCGCTGGATATACGCGGAGCCCGAATCGTCTTTGACGGGAAAGCCTGTGAGGGCATCCGGTTCAGCAGGACAAAGGAGAAACTGAGTGCCTACCTGGAGCGGGTTTACAAGATCGGTCCAAAGGATTTGGAGTTGACCGATCAATTGATCGAGGTGATCAGGACCGACTGCGGCCTCCCGGGTTTCCAGGAATACATGCGCCTGGGCGACCGGAGGCTAGTGATCCAAGTGAGGGGGGCTTTCTTTTTCTTCGAGCCGAAAGTGACCTATTGATCTCTGGGATTACATATATATTCAGCGCCACGAGTATTTGCGCATCGAGAGCGTGAATCGACGGCCTGAATCGGCTCAGACGGCTTGTCTCCGCTCTCCATGGTGTACATCCAATTACGGCTCGGCCCGCCGCCTGCGCCCGGAAAGCCCCCTGGCGCGGGCAGGGCTGGAGTCCTGCCTGTGCGGCCGGCCGGGTTCCTGACGGTATGCGGGATTCGTTGACCGGCTGAACCTGGAACCTTCCTGGGTGTTCAAGCGCGGTCGGAGAAGATTCTTCAAGCCGGTTGCGCCTTTGTGAGATCAGAATATCCCGCGTGTCGAAAGCCCATGGTACGAGAGTTTTCCGACACGACCACTCAATCTCCGATCCCAGTGTGTAGGGGACCGTATACACGAGTGTACCGTATTCCCTACACTCTTCCCGAAAGAACCGGCCTGCCGCAACGGGAATGCCTTGGGACGCTCAATCCCCCGCCGACTTCCGACTCAGAATCTTTCCAAGTCTTTTCAAATGAATAGCTGGATGGAAACCGATGATTGTCCCGCTGCGTGGTCACTTCACGGGCGCGGCATACATATTGCTCAATTCAACTGCGCGATCCTCGTGACCCTCGATTCATGCGAAGGATTGCCGTGGTCCAGGACCCTGGCGGGAGTCTCGGTCATAATGCCTCTCCACGACATTTCAACCGCGCATTTTCAGCCGGCGACGCCGGATGTGCGTTGCTTGTCCTCAGTTCAGATCATGTAAGTTTCGGGAGGTGAAGCTTGGCTGGAAATGGACCGCTGCCTTTCCCCCTCATTGATCTCTGGTGTTTTGCCTGGATGGCGGCCTTCGTGGTCATTGTCGCGATTGCTCTCACAATCGCTGCCGACGTATACCGGGCTTCAGCGGCACTGGCCCGTGACCCGGTGAAGGCCGAGGATCCCGGCGGCGGTGGAATCCATGACGACACAAAGAGCCGCAACCGTTCCGTCCCTGTGACGCCGGACAAGCTGAATTCAGGAGCGGCACATGGTCTTGCGGAGGGCGGAACCTGTTCTCTCGCCGTCGCATCCTGCGGTGTTGACGGGAGGAAGGATTACCCGCACTCGATGGTCTACTTGTCCCTGATTGCCCTGAGTGCGGCACGGTGTGTCCCGGGGGAATCGGCGAAAAGGACAAACTATTGAAAGGAGGAAGTCGGATGGAGAACGAACGCATTCGAACCGGGATATCGCATGCGGTACACATAAGCACCAACACCGCAACCGGTTGTAGACATTGTCGATTCAGCATAGACGGCAAACGATTTGAAGAATCGGTGAATCACTATGTCGAAGAACACGGCTACAAGGTCCTGCACATCGTTACGGAGACGGATCGTGACTCCCCGGGGCAATTGCGGCGTTATTCACTGGCGGTGGTGGGAAAATAGGCGCAACTTCGGCTGAAAGGTATACTGATGAGAGCGGAGAAAAACCCGGATCTTCCGGGTTCCCGTGCGAACCTGCCGGTGGAGAAGGTCGACGGAAAGGCCCGACATGGGAAAGAAATCGTGTCGGCAGGCGGCAATGAGACGTGCATTGCGGCCCATGTGATTAAGATAACGGAAGAAATAAAGAATGGAGAAACGCCGCTCGCGAGAATAGAGGCGATCAGAGGTCTTCTCCTCCGTGGTGCTTACACGATCGAACCCGACGAAATCGCGCGGAAGATGCTGGGAGAAATCTGGTAGAGGTTTCAAAGGGGATTCGGAATCATTCCCGGTGCCTCTTGCGGCCGCGGCTGCCGGGAAGATGGCGTGCTCAAGCCCGACTCCGGGCTGCCCCGAGCTGAACATTATCACGATGACTTATGGCGGCTCCAAGGTGCGCCGCCGATTCCGGAATCCGACTTGCACGGGGACCGGTCTGTTGGGGGGAGGGCACACACACATCCCCTGCCGTAAACGACAAAACGCCCGCGACAAGTTGCCTTGCGCGGGCGTTTATCGGGCCATCTCGAAGAGCGCGGTCAGTGCGTTCCTATTCGGTGAGCCCGCAGTACTTGATGGTGCTGAACAGGCATCCGAGCACCCGCTCCTCGAGCTGCACGCGGACAACGGCGGCCTTGGGCGGTTCATAGGGTTTCTTTTGCGATTCGTGCGTTTTCATCTCCATTTCCTCCTTTGTGGGACCTTGTCCCGATGACATGAGTCGTTCCCTTCCTATTCGGTGAGCCCGCAGTACTTGATGGTGCTGAACAGGCATCCGAGCACCCGTTCCTCGAGCTGTACGCGGACAACGGCGGCCTTGGGCGGTTCATAGGGTTTCTTTTGCGATTCCTGGGTTTTCATCTCCATTTCCTCCTTTATGGGACCTTGTCCCGATGACATGAGTCGTTCCGTTCCTATTCGGTGAGCCCGCAGTACTTGATGGTGCTGAACAGGCATCCGAGCACCCGCTCCTCGAGCTGTACGCGGACAACGGCGGCCTTGGGCGGTTCGTAGGGTTTCTTTTGCGATTCCTGGGTTTTCATCTCCATTTCCTCCTTTATGGGGCATTTCTTTCACTTCAGGACACTCATGTTCTCTTCGACGGCTCTTCCACACTCGCACTCGGCGGAGCCTCAGGCGCAGGCAGCGCTTACCGCCGGGACCGTCATTGTTGCAGCTGCGATCATGAGTACGAGCGCGAATATCATGCTCGCGACGTTTCTCACTCTATTTTCTTTCAGAAGATTAAGTGTTCCAGGAAGCTCAAGTTCCCAACCGCAATCTTCCGAGTAGCCGAATTCCTCTTTCATATGATGTTGTTTAAAGATCATCGTCAGTGAAGTTGACTTTTTCCTATTCCGTGATCTTCTTGTTTCATTTGGTTGCATGACCTTGCCCTCCATTTTGCTTGCTTGCCCTTTACCCGTTCTGACAAGGGAGCCCCGGAAAGGTTCCCGAATTTTTTCACCTCGAGGCAGAATTTTTTTGCGGGCCGGTTTTTGTGTTTGACAGGGCGTAAGGATGATTTTAGGGTTTTAAAACAACCCTTTCGGACACCCACTTCACATGCTCTTGCCACTCCGGAGCGGATCTCACGCTGTGTGCTCTTGAACCGACGGGACATTCGTCAATACGGCAAGAAATTCCTATGGGGTACACAGGAACTTTTCTTTTCCGGTACTGTCAAATTCAATGGAAAGGCAACATCACAACCGGACGTTTGCACAGGTGGCGAGGAGGCGATCAATGAACAGGTTTCTTATCGTGATGGTGCTGGCCGTTTCGGCGCTGATCTTCCATTCGAGTTTTCACGGCGGTGGACAGGCGGCCGACTTCCCATCGAACCAGGAGCTGGGGGCTCGGAATGTCGCATTGAAGATGACGCAGTTCGATTTCGCGTCCGGGCTCAAGCAGGACGCGAATGGAAAGCCGAACGGCAACGGGGTGGAGCTCATGGAGGCCGGCTCATTCGGGAGCGGTTTCCTGGTCGATGAGGAAGGAACGATCGTTACAAACTACCATGTCGCGCGCAAGAGCTTCAAGGGTGAGGCCCTGTTTCAGGAAGGTTCGCGGTTCGAGATCCGGAATATCAAAGTCTACGATCTTCCAAACGATATAGCCATATTGAAAATAAGCGGCCAGAAGAGCTTTCCCTCATGCGTGCTCGGCGACTCCAACACGGTTGAACCCCGGGACAAGGTATTGGCCGTGGGCAACCCCCTCGGCATGGGACTCAACATCACCGAGGGAAGTGTCAGCCAGGTGGTCAGAAATGATCTCAAGCAGACCGAAAGGATCAACCACACCGCAACGATCACGTCCGGCAACAGCGGGGGGGCGTTGTACCGCGGGAACGAGGTGATAGGAATCAATGCGGCCGTCATGGTGAACCCGGCTTACGGCGGCAGCACGGGGTTCTTCTATGCCATTCCCATAAACAAGGCAAAGAAGTTGCTCGCAGACCCGCAGTTCAACAGACTTCTGTCCCTGGAGCAGATTTTCCCGCCCAATGTCGAATTGATCGTGAACAAGGCTCAGCAGTTGGATGGAGTGACCGGCCAGATCCAGCCCGCGCGCCAGAAGGGGAATGAAGTTGACCCCGGAGCCTGGAAAGCTGGCTTTCAAAGCCTTGCATTGACTGATTATGGGTTTCTGGTCGAATCGCCTTCGGAAAATATTTGTATGGTATTGCTGGACTCGCAGAATAGAACGAAGGGGTTCGCCAGGATGAAGCACAAGCAGTATTTGCCTTTGTTCGTGAGCTCGAATTATCCGGAACAGTACTCGATAGTCCTTTTGAATTTCAATAACAAGCCGGTGAATTTCGGTTTGAAAACGTATCGCTTGGTCTGGTAGGAGGCAAGAATGAAACGGATGAAGCTCGCAATGATATGCTCAGTTCTGTTGCTGCTGGTTCCTGCGGTGGTCCTTTCGCAGGATGGTTTTGACCCGAATACCTATAAGTCGGACGGCCCCATGCCCTATTTCAATTCCCATGCGTTTCAATCCGGCATAAGGTCCACCGGGAATATAGGGGATATGGCCAAACAGCATTCCCCGCTCCAAAGCAGGGCCTCGACCTACGGATTTGCGGCCAGATCGGACGAGGCGCGGTTTTTCCTTATCGGAGCTCTCTATACGGAAGCGCTCGCTTATGTGACCGGCGGGAAAGGGGAACTCGCGTCGCAACGGCTCGAGGTCATCGAAGGTGAGTTTGTGAAGATGGGCGCTCCCTCCTCGCTTTACGGTTTCATTACAAAAGCGCGCAATATGATCGAAAACGCGAAATATCCTCCAGAGTATCTGGTTACTGTTCTCTCCCTGTTCCAGCCCTTTTTCGAAGAATACGCCAAGGCCCAATCGGAAGATAAGCTCACTCTGTTCAGAGCGGGCGCCTGGCTGGTGAACATGAGCCTGACCGCCGCCTCGGGGGACCGGGAGCTCTTGAGGCAGCCGGCGACGCTGAGCTATTTTACCTCCGAGCTCAAGCGGATGGACGCCCCGAAGGGAGTGGTCGACGCCCTGGAGGAAATCGCCGCCATATCCGGTAAGGCAGACATCACGGACAAGGATACGCAAAAGGTTCTTCAGCTTGTCACACAGATCGAGCAGCTGCTGAGCTGACGTCGTCACTCAGGCTTCCCGCGGAAGGCCGCGGAGCGCGCCTGACTGCATATTGCCGGTGACTCGGTTGCACTGAAGGAGAAACGGGATGCGCGCCTTGCCACTCGTTTTCGTTGTTCTATTCGCCGTTCCGGTTTTTCCCGATTGGGCCCAATCCTATGAAAACCCCATGGAAACGATCGATTTCTGGCAGCGCCAGTATGAAGAGATAAGGCCGGAAACCGATGCTCGGGCAAAGAGAGCGCACGAAATCTTCAGCCGCCTGGTCAATGCCGTCGGGAGTCGGCCCGGTGTGGTGCCGAGGCTTTTCATCTCGAAGACCGAACCCAAAAATATTTCTCTCCCCATAGCCATACCCGATGGGGCGGTCATCATTTCCGGCAGAACCCTTGACATCTGTTCCGGGAACACAAAAGCTGCCGATGACCGTCTGGCTTTCGTGCTCGGGCATGAACTGGCGCATCTGCTCAAAGATGATTTCTGGCACATGAAGTTCTTCAACGCCCTGAAGACGGCAGAAGCCGGGAACCCGGCCGATGCGAAGACTCTCGCCGAGCTGAGAGCGATAGCCGGCTCGACGGATCAAGTCCTGGCAAAGGAGCTCCAGGCCGATGAGTATGGGATCATCTACGCGGCCATGGCCGGATTCGACACCAGGGCCGTGGTGGATGACGGTAAGGTCAGCTTCTTCGTCGAGTGGCTGCAAGCTGTTGACCCGGCCTATTCCGTCAATACGCCCAAGGATCCCGATCACCCCACCCCGGAGCAGAGGGCGGGAACGGTAAAGGCTCGCCTTCGGCAGGTTCTGAAAAACGTGGAGATGTTCGAACTGGGGTTGGCGTTTTACCGGACAGGGCAGTATGACCGGGCGGTTTCCGCATTCAGGAGGTTTCTTGCCTACTTCCCGAGCCGCGAGGTCGCCCACAATCTTGCCGCGAGCCACCATCAACTGGCCATGAAGTATTATGCGGGCAAGGCGGGAGGGGCGCCCCCCCTTTTCAGAATGTCGGTCGCCATCGATCCGCGGACCCGGGCCGGCGACATCGCTCAACGGGGGGCGGAGGATGCCGAGTACCTGTTCAGAGTGCATCTGAAGGAGGCTATTGAGTTGTATCAGCGGGCCATCGGCCAGGATCCCGGATACGTCAGGTCATATGACAATCTGGCCTGTGCGTTTATTCTGAGAGGCGAGGAGGGCGATGCGTACAGGGCGGTGGTCATGTTGAAGGACTCCCTCAGAATTGCCCCGGCTCGAAAAGAGGCGCTGAACACTCTTGGCGTGGCGTTCTTCCACACGGAAAACCCCGAGAAAGCCAAAGGCTGTTTCCTCGAGGCACTCAAGATCGACCCAGCCTACGATTTGGCGCTGTATAACCTCGGACGGCTGGCACTGGAACGGGGCGATGAAAGTGAGTGCAGGAGACACTGGCTGGAATATCTCAAGCTGGACAGGAAGACTCCGTGGGCGGCCGCGGCAAGGAAAACCCTGGGTGTCGAAGGTCCGGCGGATTCTTCCCCTCAAGGCGTCGAACACGAGCGGGAGAACGTACTGGGCCTTCAGACAGGCGCGTATGACGAGGAAGTCCCAAAAGACTGGGGGACTCCGGAGACGGAAAACGTGCCCCTGGAGCGTTATCCCTACAAGATCAACCGGTTCGCCAACCACCTGATGACCGTCTCGCAGAACAAGGAGATCGGGCTGATCCTGGCATTCAGGGATTTTTCCGGAAGAACGGCGAGGAACATCGGCATGGGGAGTTCCAAGCAAGACGTCGTTGCACGATATGGCGATCCGGACAGGAACCTGGAGTCCCTGTCGGGATTCACGCTGGTCTACGAGACATCGGGAATAGCGTTCAATTTTCAGGAAGGCGGACTGGTCTCCTGGACTCTGTTCTGAACGCGCGGATCGTTTGCAGCAAGCCCCCGACATCGCGCGGACGCTTCATGATTCCCTCCGGAGCGGAGGCGACCGCTTTCGCCGGGGTATCGAGGCGGGCGGGTTTCCCGGCCCCCGGCGCTTTCCTACCTGAAATTCCCCATCAAAACGAAGGGCGCCCAGAAATAAGGGTGGGCGTAAGGTGCCGACGGAGGTGTTTCAAAGGACGGGCTGTTCCTCCCGCCGCAATCGCGCGACTGCCCGGCCTCTTGCTGGGATGGCGGCTCGCTGGATGGCTCTTTCTCCTCTTCTCCCCGGAGCAATTCCAGCTGAGCCCGGCGCAGGCACTCGGCCTTGTTTGTGGAGGGGTTTCCCGCGCGCGCTTCGTACATTTTCTTCATGAGCAGTCCTGTACTCCTGTCGGCAACGGACCATAGGGACGCGATAACCCCTTTTGCCCCGCTGCGCTGTGCAAGCACTCCGAAACCCTCGACTTCCCGCCCGTCGGCATCCCGTGCGCCCAGTCCGGTTTCACATGCCGAAAGGGTCAGCAGGTCCACCTCGTCAAACCGGAAGCCCTGGTGCTTGATTTTGTCCAAAGTCAGCTGAGACCCGTCGCCCATCAACAGAAAGGATTCCTCGGCTGTCGGTTGGAAGACGAAATGGCTGGCAATGTGCACCACGGGGTAGTCGCGAAGGAGCGCCTCGCGCATGGCGTCAACCGTGAACTCGCCGTCGAGTTTCACGATACCCGGGAGAACGCCGCCTTTGCCTTCCTGCCCGACAATACTGTGCAATTCATATCGAACCGAAGGCAGGGCCCTGAAATGGTCGCTCACCTTGTCCGCGACCCCGAACCCGGCAACTTGCCAGGATAGGGAAGGGGAATCCCTCAGCCTGTCACGGCTGGCGGGCGTAAAAACCACGGGCGTATAGCGCTCGATCAGGTACTTCCGGCCGTCGTAAAGACAGGAGAAAGGAATGTATCTGAGTGCTCCATCAAGCGAAAGCAGAAGTGTCGTGGCGCCCGCCTGCTCCAGGTCGCGGGAAATCGGGCCCAGGACAGCCGTGAACAACTTCCTGGAAGCGGGCCGGGGGTCTTTCGACGGGCACAGGAGATCCTTTCTGAGATCCGAGATCATGTGATTGAGCTCGATGGCGCTGACGTTTGTCTCTCTTGCCAGTTGTGTTTCCGAAGTCGTCAGTATGACGATCAGTTTCTTTTCGGTCACGAGATAGTGGACGACGACCGTCCCGTTTCCCAGGTACCTCAGGAGGGACTGGAAGGACTTCAGGTCGCGCAGGCTTTTTTCCGTCAGCTCCGCGGCTTTTTCCCCGGCGGTTTTCTCAAATTCCGCGGAGATCCTGTCGATGAAAGCCTCGAAGGTGCGGCTCGCTGTCTCCAGGTCGGACAGGATTTCCTTCTGCTTCTTCCTGTCCTCCTCGGTGAGCTCGCTGCTCTTGGCTTTTCTCCTGATTTCCGCATACTCCGCGCCTCTCTGCGCAATTTGATCGCTGATCATGGCGAATTTTTCAACCCAGGGTTTTTCGGCCTCGCTGTAGCCGATCCCTTCGCCGGCCTTCGGGACCTCCATTCCTCGCACAAACTCGAAAAACTCCTCTTCCTTCAGAAGGTCCATCACCTGCTGCGCTTCAGGAATTCTGCCCATGTTCGTCAACAGTGTCGCAAGGCGCTTGTAAACGTTTTCCTTGTCGCGGATGAAGCTTGTCCGGAGAGACATGTCCATGCTCGCCATGGAGGACCGCATGGCCTGAATTGCATTGATCGCCTGTTTTCCGAAGAGGATGGCGACGTTCGGATTGCCGAGCTTTGAAAAGGTCGAGCTCATTCCGGCGAGCACATTCCATTGAAGCTGGGCGTCGCCGGAGCGCAGCGCGGCCGGCAGCGCCTTTCGGTAGTATTCGATCGCCCTGGAGCATTCGCCGGTGGACTGGTAAACCGACCCCAGATTGTTGTAGGTCCTCGCCGTGGCGGGATGATCGGAGCCAAGCCTGCTCAACTGGATCGACAGTGCCTTGTCGAAATACGGCAGTGCCTTTTCGAACTCCCCCATGCTCTCGTGGGTGGAGGCAATGTTGTTGTAAGTCACCGCGGTGGCCGGGTGATCCGGACCGCTGGTCTTGAGATCGATTTCGAGCGCCTTTCGGTAGTGTTCGAGAGCTTCGGGGTATTGGCCCAGGGCCTTGTGAACCGATGCTATGTTGTTATACGTGATGGCTGTGCCGGAGTGTTCGGGACCGTAGGTTTTTATATAGACGGGCAAGGCTTTGTTGAGGTTTTCGAGGGCTTTTTCGTACTGGCCCATGGCTTTGTAGATCCCGCCCAGGTTGTTGAAGGCGGTTGCCGTGGCCGGGTGTTCCGGTCCGAAGACCTTCAGCCTGATGCTCAGCGATTTCTCGTAGTATTCGAGCGCCTTTTTGTAATTGCCCGCCTCTTCGTAGACCGAAGCCGCGTTATTGTAAGATACGGCGGTGTCGGGCTGGTCCGGTCCACTGCTGCGGATGAGTATGACCAAAGCCTTCTCGAGATGCGCGAGTGCTTCGGGGTACTGTCCCATGTAGCGGTGCATTCTCCCCAGGTTGTTGTGTGACACCGCCGTATCGGGGTTGTCGGCCCCGAAGATCCGGATGGCAAGCTCGAGATCCCGGCGGTGGGTTTCCAGGGCCATGGCGTAGTCCCCAAGAGCCTCGTAGGTGGCGGCCAGCCCGATCAGTTCCAAGTGCGCCTTCTCGGGGCGGCAGTAAATGTCCGTTGAGAGCGCCTGGTCAAGCAATTCCAAAGCTTCGCGATACCTGCCCGCCGCATAGGAATCTTCAGCCCCGGCAAACCGGTCGTCCGCGGCTTTCGTCAGAGGGCCGCAATCACCAAGGGCCGTTCCGTGCAATGCGTGCAGGAACACGATCAATAAGCAAACAGCCCGGAAGAACCTTCCTATAATGCCGGGCTTCACTTCGTCGGGAACCCGTCCATTCATCTTTCGCTCCTTGGCTCGTTCGAGCGCCTGGATGAAGAATCATGTCGAATGCGTCGGTTTCGACACTCGAAACCTTCGCCGACACGCGCTGCGCATTGCTTGAGCGCCTGCCGGCGATACCCTCGGTATATTTTGACAAGTTCGATCCTGAAAAGTTGCATTTCTCCGAGGGATGAACGCAGGGTACATGAGAGTTCCCAAGTCAGACGGGTGATTGACCGAGGAATGCCGGGAAGCGCCGTGGGCGGTTGGCCATCCGGAAATCGAAGGGCTTCGGGCCGCGCCGGCCCTCGTCCAGAGCAATGCCGAGGGAACGCCGTCGGGATTTTGTTTGACAAGAGTTCCCCGAGCGACCCGTGAACCCGCTGCCGCCATTGAGAGACAAGTGCGGAGGCGGCCCGGCCGCCCGGATCGCCCGCCCGGTCCTCATCCGTATCATCGGACGCGGTAAGCCTGCCAGCGGCTGCCCGTTATGCGGTCTTCGCAGAGCATCTGGTCCGGGCCGACCATTTGAAAGAACACCGTCTCGCTCTTGACCCAGTGCATGCGCACACCGTTGTACCATTTGGGCTCGTGGTCAGTGATATCGAAGTGTATGTATCCGGAACCGACCGTGTACACGCCGGTGTCCCAGGTGAAGACCTGGCCGGCCCTGAATGTCTTGGTGAAGCGGCCGTCGGGCATCAGGGCGGTCTCGCCCGTTGCCGGTCCCCAGGGGGTCGGGACCTGGGCGCGCCAAACGCCGACGAGATTCGGCGTTGTCGAGTCCTGCGCGGAGGCGAGGGAGGAAGCCGCCAGCAGGCAAAGGAGCGCCGACAGGACAATCCAAGGGGCTCTTTTCATAGAGTTTCTCCTCGAATGAGCGGGTCTGATTCAGGCGTTCCACCGAGGCGAATGCCGAAGGACGTGACTGCCGGCCGGACCGGCGCGCGCGGTTCCACCGGGCAACGTCACGGTCCAGAGCATGTTTCAGGCGATAGGGGCCGTCTGTTTGATGGCTGAAATATCTTGTGATATCAAATCGGTAAGGCCACTCGGAATCAAGTTATCACCCGCTGTGGACACTGTCAAGCACATTCAAATTTAACTTGACAGACAAAAGAGAATATGATTTCATATAATTGCCGCACGTGTATCCCTTCTGCCATACATGCCGTAATGCACCATAAAGGAGGTGGACAGCCATGAAAGATCAAGGATCCCGGAAGAAGTCCTATGAGCCGCCCAAGGCGACCGTCGTCCAGGTCCAGCTGGAGGAGCGGGTGCTGGGCTGCAATTTCAGCACGATCAAAGTTTGTGGGCTCACCGAGTGAGTCCCACCGCCGGTAGTCATCAAGTCAGCCCGAGGGAACGCCTGCGCAAAGGGATTTGTCGCGGGCGTTTTGGTGTACTGCAGAGGACTCGGACATGAAAAGAAGTGAAGACTTCTCGTTGCGAAATGTAGGGGGCCAGGACATTCTGGTGCCGCTCGGTGCGAAGGTGCTGGATATGAACGCCCTGATAACCCTCAATGCAACGGGGCGTATCGTATGGGAGCTCCTCGCGCAGGACCGTTCCCTCGAGTATCTGGTGACGGAGGTCGTGAAGGAGTTCGACATCGACGAGGACAGTGCCCGTGGCGATGTCCAGGCTTTCCTGAACGAGCTCGGGCGGTTGGGGTTGCTGAAGACATGACCCAGACACCTACACAATACGGGGCGCTGGTCAGCGAGATGCTCAGGCGGGCCGCCGTACACCGCCAACCCGCCCACGGGGCCTTCGAGCTGACCGGGCGCTGTAATTTGTCCTGCCGGATGTGCTACGTGCGCAAATCCGCGGGAGACATGGCGGAGGCCGCAAGGGAGCTTCCGGCTTCGGGGTGGTTGGAGTTGGCCCGCCAGGCGGTGGATCACGGCATGGTCTTCCTGCTTCTCACAGGCGGGGAAGTCTTTTTGCGTCGCGACTTTTTTGAGATATATGAGCCACTTACACGTATGGGCCTGTCCCTTGCCCTCTTTACCAACGGCACGCTGATTACGAAGGACATCGCGTCGCGCCTGGCCCAGGCACCCCCGAGCCGCGTCGAGATCACCCTTTACGGAGCGACCGCGGCGACCTGCGAGGCGGTCACCGGCAGGCCGGGCAGTTTTGCCGCCTGCAGGGCCGGCCTGGAAGCCCTCCTGTCTCAGGGCATCACTTTCGGGCTAAAAACCACCGTCACGAGGCAGAACGTGTGGGAACTGGAGGCCATGCGCGGCATGGCGCACGGCTGGGGCGTGCCGTTCTCCGCGTCCTGGCTGCTCACCCGACGTCCGGACGGGTCTAACTCGGATGTGGAAGACTGCCGCCTGTCCGCCGAGGAATGCATCGAGCTCGAGGCCACGGACAGCGCCACGGCGGACGAATGGACGGAGGCGGCGCTCAGGGAAACGGCCGCCGGCAGGCACGACAATTTCTATTGCCAGGCGGGAAAAGCCGCGTTCGCGGTCAATGCGGCGGGAGAAATGAACGCATGCCTGCTTCTGCCCCACCCGGCCGCCCGGCCGTTGGAGATCGGTTTTCCCGAGGCGTGGAAACAGGTGCAGGAATTCGTTGATTCCGCGCCTCCGGCCGGATCGGAGTGCAGTGCCTGTGACGCCTTTTCCTACTGTGGGCGATGCCCGGCATGGTCGATGTCGGAGACGGGCACGCTGACCGAGGCCGTGCCGTACCTGTGCGAAATCGCCCGCGCGAGAAAGAGTCGCTATGAATAGCCCGCCCGGCGTATTCGCCGGCTGTCGCCGACGGCTTTTCGAGAGGATCGGGGCTGCATTTCGTGGTCGGCTCGAATCGAAGGCGCACCATTGCGTGGGGCCCGGCACATGATCATCCCCGCTCGTGAATTCATGCCGCTGGTCCTGGCCGCTCTTGAAAGCAATCAGCGCGTGCGCATGACCGCCATGGGCAGCAGCATGTTCCCCTTCATCCGCGGCGGGGATGTGGTGGAAATCGAACCCATCCGCTCTCCGCCGGTGGCGGGAGACGTGGTCCTGGCGCAGCGCGCTCTCATGCCCCAAGGGGAGCGCTACGTCGTGCACCGCATCGTCCGGATTGAAGGAGAAATGTATTTCCTGCGCGGCGATGCGCAGAAAAATTGTGAAGGGCCGTTTACGCGAAGAGACATTCTGGGCAGGGCCGTCCTGGTTTTCCAGAAGGGACGCGTACACAGGCTCGATCACGGCATATGGCGCCGAGCGGGCTTTGCGTGGAATCGCTGTGCCCCCCTCAATCTTTGGCTGTTCCAGCTGACGCGTCAATTCCAAAGAAAGCGCAAATAGACTGCCGGGGCGTTTGCCCGGCGGCCCTGTTCCCGGCACGGGGATCGGCATGCAACCGTCAGGCAGTGCAACTGCAAAATCCTACCTTCTGTCCTTCCTCCGGTATGCCGGCGCAAAGGCCTGGATATCCCTCCTTATAATGGTTCTGCTCGGTCTCAGTGAAGGCGTCGGCCTGATCATGCTGATACCCTTCCTGCATCTGATCGGTTTTGGGGGAGCGGAGAAGACCGACGGAATTTCCCTTCTAGTGAGGGAGCTTTTCGATACGAGCGGGCTGCCTCTCACGTTGCCGGCAGTCTTGTCCGTCTACGTGGTCATTCTGAGCGTGCATGCCATGATCGGCCGGTACCAGGAAAGCCTGAATGCCCGGCTGATCATGGGTTACACGCAGTACATGCAGGACCGTCTGTACGCGGCATTTGCGCGAGTGGGCTGGCTGTGCTTCACGCAGACGAGCGGGGCCGACGTGATTCGCGTCGTGACCAACGACTTGATCCGGGCGGGGCTGGCCACCCAACGACTGCTCGAGCTCATTGCGGCGATCGTTCTTACCGTCATATACATCTGCGTGGCCATGACCGTTTCGTGGATCATGACGATGTTCACGCTGGCATGCGTCTCGATCATCTTCCTGATTCTGCAGCCTCTCAACAAGCAGGCTCACCGTTTGAGCGAAGAATTGCAGAAAAAGGTGGAGGACATGTACTGGCTGGCGACCGAGCACCTCGGGGGCATGAAAATCGCCAAGAGCTACAACCTCGAACGCGAGCACGCCGGGAGCTTCTCCGCCATCACGAGCCAACTCGCGGCAAAGGCCACCCGTTTCTTCCAGGTGGACGCCGCCACCAGGATGTATCACCAGATAGGGGCCATAGTGGCTTTGAGCTCCTTCTTTTACCTGGCGGCAAAATTCGTTACGATCCCGGCGACCAGCCTCCTGCTCGTGGTCTTCGTGTTTGCGCGGCTCTCGCCGAAGGTATCCGGCATACAGCATTTCATGCAGCATATCAGCAATTCCCTGCCTGCCTTCCGGGAGGCGAGCATCATGCTGAGCCGTTTCGAGGCTGCGGCTGAATCGCCTGCTCCCTCGGTGGTTCGGCCCCTGCGGCTCGAAAGCTCCGTCCGATTCAGCCGGGTGTCCTTTTCTTATGACGGCGGCATGGAAAGTCTTTCCCTGCGCAAAGTCGATCTTGTGATCCGGGCGCACGAAACGATGGCGATAGTCGGTCCTTCCGGGAGCGGTAAAACCACTCTCGCCGATCTCATCCTGGGGCTTCTCAACCCGACCGAGGGCACGATTCTCATCGACGACAGGCCGCTCGAGGGCGAATGGGTGCACAACTGGCGCAGTTCCATCGGTTATGTTCCTCAGGAGACTTTTCTTTTTCACGACACGGTTCGCGGCAACCTCTTGTGGGCCAAACGGGACGCCACGGAAGAGGAGATCTGGACGGCGATCCGGCTTGCCGCCGCCGAGGACTTCGTGTCGGCTCTGCCCGACGGCCTGGATACCGTGCTCGGCGATCGGGGAATCCGGCTCTCCGGGGGGGAGCGGCAGAGGATCGCCCTTGCCCGGGCGCTGCTGCGAAAGCCGACGTTGCTTCTTCTGGATGAAGCAACGAGTTCCCTGGACACGGAAAACGAGCAGCGCATCCAGGAGGCCATCGAGGGGCTTCACGGGGAATTGACCATGGTGATTATCGCCCACCGCCTTTCCACGATCCGAAGAGCGGACAGTATCGTGGTGCTGGATGGCGGGCGGGTGGCCGAGGCGGGTACGTGGGAATCGCTCGCGCACAAAGAGGGGGGCCGCTTTCGAAGCCTGCTGGAGCGGCAGAAGTAGGCGGGACTACGGGGTCAAACCTACACTTTTCACAAATCTCCAGAATCTGGGGCGCACAGCGAAATGTGAAAATGTGTCGGGCCGGGGTATCTTCAGACGAAGTGCGCTATCACCGCTCAAGGCCATGCCGGCGGGCCTTTGACGAGACTGCGAAAGATCCCTGCCCGAACGGGTTCTTCTTCCCGCATGCCGCGGCCCGACCGCAGGGCGATCTCCCTCATGGCTTCGGCGAGACCCCGAAGGGATTTGCCTCCCAGCACGATTGTTCCTTTTTCGGTATCGACGGCGTATACATCGACGGGGAAGGGCAGGCCTTCTCCAGGCAGCAGGTGGTAGACTTCCGCACGATGCCTGACTGCACGAATTTCGTCCCACCGGAGGCGAAACCGTCGCACGGGCGGCAAGGGACAGGCACGCCACGCCGGTGCGGCGATGGTCAGGTCATTTCGACTCATTTCAATGCGAGCGGCAAAAGTCGCAAAGCCCGTGAGCAGCTCAATCAAAGCCAGGAACAATGTGGGCAGGCCCATCAGAAGGAATGCAAGCAGAGTATCGCTGGCGATAACGGTTACGCCGGTCCCGATTCCGATCGTCAAGATTCCCAGGAGGATGAGTATTACACCGGTTGGCCTTGCGCCATATACTTTCTCATCATCGTATGGCGTCATATTTCGAAATGACCTTTAACGAATTGGGTTGTTTCAATGAAAGTACCAATCCTCGTGGGAAAATCTGCACGGTCCCGACTCGCTTCCGGGGTACAACCCAGGAAGATCTCAATGATATCGAATCCTGTCAATCTCAAAAGACCATGTTCAGCGGAAATATCAGGTGACTGTCTTGCCCGGCACGTGATTCCATCAAACGGTCATACAAATAGAGACTATTGGTGTGGTTCCAAGTGCATGCTCATTGTCAGAAATGTGTCACTCGAAACGGCGCGGGAAGATTCCGGTCAGCGCAAAAAAAAGAAAAAGGGCTTAGATTCTCATCCAAACCCATAAATTTCCATTTCGATGAGATGCCGGAGGAATGCCTTCACCGAGTCAAGCCGCCCATTAATGGAAATGGGCTTCATTCCCCGGTCCTGTTCGTGCTCGACAAAGGCCTCGAGATGCTTTCCGCTCACCCCCTCAAGGTGAGTCAGCCTCTCCTTTTTCAGAAACTCCAGGAAGAGCCTGATGGACGTGTAATTGAGCTCGAGCGTGTTGGGGCGCCGGTTGCGGTGATACAGATGGGAAAGGCAGTTTTCGGCAAACTCAGTTCCAGGCAGGCCTCGTTCTCGAAGCTTGGCCGAAAGCTTCTCCAAAGTCTGTCTGGCAAGATTTTGGACTCGCCCCCTGACAAATGTGAAACCGAATTTCGAAGGGGCGGGTTGGCATTGACGCGGTTTTATCTCTTCTGAAAAAAGTTCAGGGGCTATTTTCTGCCTTCTTTCTGTTTTTCACCAACAATAACAGGCATATAACGCCACAGATCGTTCTGGGATCAATCATCTGTTTTGTTACGTACAATGAGGAGATATAGTTTGACTTACGGTTGCCCCCTTTTCTACAGCAATCCGATGCACCACAGCACATGCCCCGTGGCACAGAATGTCCCGTGGCACAGAATTGCCACCCAAGCTTAAAACTGGTACTATGCAGCCTTAGCACAAATGCGTTCTCATTTGCGGGCTTGCTGGTTTCTAAACTCACCATGGGTCTGCCATCGGGGAGGAATCGGTTGATTTCCGGGTATCCGAAACTATCCGGCCTGATTCGTATTGGCTTGCAGCTCAAGCTGACCCTTTTGGTCATCGCACTTCTCTGTCTCCTGGTCGTTTTTATCGGACTGCTTTCAACCGATTCAATCCGCCGTATTTTGCTGAGCGAAATAGGTCAGAAAGCACTCGTCCTGGCACAATCGGTAGCCCGCAACCCGGTAATGCGCGAAGGTCTTCAAACCAAAAATTCCGCGGCTGTTCAGGAACTCGCGGAGAAAATTCGCCAGGCCACTGCAGCGGAATATGTCGTCGTCTGTGATCGCCAGGGGACCCGATACAGCCATCCCAATCCGGAAAATATCGGGAAGACCTTTGCGGGGGGCGATTTTCATCCCGTCGTGGAGATGGGAAGCGCCTATGTCTCACAGGCTGTGGGGACGTTGGGACCTTCGACGCGTGCCTTTGTCCCGGTACTCGGAGATCAGGGGGAGGTAATCGGCTTCGTGGCTGTAGGGTACCTGGATACGGAAATAGAGAAACAAGTCGGCGTCCAACAGCGGAAAATTCTGGGATATGCGGCGGTCGTCCTGTTTTTTGGAGTTTTCGGCGCTGCGGTCATTGCCAAGAAATTCAAATCCGCCATCTTCGGGCTTGAACCGCACGAGATCGCCACATTGTTCGAGGAACGAAATGCGATAATTGAGGCCATTCGCGAAGGGGTTGTGGCCGTTGACAGGGCAGGGCGCCTCAGATTTGTAAATCAGGCCGCACGGCGCTATCTGGGACAGTCCCCCGATGAGGAACTGGCAGGGTGTCTTCTGACCGATCTCTGCCCATGCGGTGAAATGGAGAATGCGCTCCTGCAAAAAGAAAAAATACTGGACCAGGAGATTTCTGTCGCAGAACGCACGATGGTGGTCAACGTGCTCCCCTTCGAAGTATCCGGTAATGGGTCCGGAGCGGTCGCGACCTTTCGCCCCAAAGACGAAATCGACAATCTTGCGCGAAAGCTCCTGCACATGCAGGAATACTCTGAGTTGCTGCGTGCACAGACACATGAGTACTCGAACAAGCTGCACACAATTGCGGGGCTGATCCAGATCGGAGCGCACCATGAGGCGCTTGATCTCATTCTTACCGAGTCGAGCGGGTATCAAGACCTCGTAAAGACACTGGCTGAAGCGGTCCCCGATCCCGTCATTGCCGGCCTGATTCTTGGGAAATTCAACCGGGCGCGCGAACTCAAGGTAGAACTCAAACTTGAGCCTGACAGTTCCTTTTCCGATCTGCCGGCCGAGATCGAGCGGGGAAGCCTGGTCACGATAATCGGCAACCTGCTGGACAACGCCTTCGAGGCGGTGCGCTCGTACGGGCAAGATTGTGAGGTCCGGCTCTTCTTTACCGACCTGGGCTTGGATTTGATTATCGAGGTTGAAGATTCCGGCCCGGGAGTCCCCCCTGAAATTGCGGACAGATTGTTTGAAAAGGGAGTTACCACAAGCATCGGTCAGGGACGCGGAATGGGGCTCTATCTCGTTCAAAAAGCTGTTGCGGCGCTCGGAGGCTCGGTTACTTTCTCCACGGGTGAACTGGGCGGGGCGCTTTTTACGGTCACTATCCCGAAAAATTGCGCCGGACTGTACGACAAGAACATGCTGTCCGGGCAAAAGGGAACGGTTTGATGGCAACAAAAGAGCCCATCCGGGTATTGATCGTTGAGGACGATTTGCGCATTTCCGAGTTACACCGCCGTTTCACCGAGAAAATCGACGGGTTCGAGGTCGTAGGGATAGCGAACACGATAGCCGACGCGGAGGATATGGCCGAGGTTCTTGCCCCCGACCTGGTGCTGCTTGACCTGTTTTTCCCCGAAGGAAACGGGTTGGATTTGCTCCGGAAACTGAGAGCACGGGCAGTCCCGGCCGACGTGATTCTTATCACTGCCGCCCGCGAGATGAACTCGCTAAAGGAAGCAATTCGCGGCGGTGTTTTTGATTATAATGTTAAGCCTGTCGTCCTGACTCGCTTCCAAGCATCGATGGAAAGATACCGGGACTACTTCCGCAGCATGAGGGCAGGAGGGTCCCTAGACCAGAAAGACATCGACCGGCTGTTTCACCCCGAAATAGGCAGACGATTCGAAGACCCGGAAATGCCCAAGGGCATTGACCGGCTCACGCTGCGTAAAATCAGGCAGGTATTTGAATCATCTTCCGACAAAGACTTCAGCGCCGAGGAAGTGGCAGAGCAAATAGGCCTCAGCCGCTCCACAGCCCGCAGGTACCTCGAATACCTGGTAAGTGAGAGCTTCCTGGCTGCGGACCTCCTCTATGGTGTAGTTGGCCGCCCCGAAAGGCGTTATTTCCGAGTCACCTGAGCTTATCCGGAACTCCGGCCGCAAAATCCCAGCGGGATTTTGCGATCCACTCAGTCTTTACCTGAATCCTGAGACCTCCCTCACCTTCTTTTCTCCACTCCTTTTTGATTCCACCGCTTATTTCGAACCATTCACCTCCCGGGCGGCGCCCCAGGGCGCCCCGGACCTATTCCGCGCATCGTGAGCAAAATGAACAAAATCATCTTTAAGAAATAAATAAACTAAATATTCCAAATATTTACAAGCAATGAAGTTGCTGATAGGCTTGTTAATGTAATGAAAGATTGATCGAGATCCAAAGGTGACGGCAGGAGGCAACCTCAAAGAATTCGGGAAATCTGAACGCACAGGCGAAAGGAGAGGAGACAAACTATGTTCTGGGTAGAATTTGCTGTTCTTTTGCTAGCAATCTACATCGGTATTCGCGTTGGTGGAATTGGACTCGGCCTCATCGGAGGTACCGGCGTGACCGTCTTCACCTTTGCCTTCGGAATGAAGCCGGGCTCTCCTCCAATTGATGTTATGCTCATCATCCTGGCCGTGGTGGCGGCCTCTTCCACCCTCCATGCAGCCGGCGGTCTGACCTACATGGTGCAACTGGCGGAAAAGCTGCTGCGCAAACATCCTAATAACATCGTTTTTCTCGCTCCTTTTTGCACTTACTTTCTGACCATGGCGGTCGGAACCGGCCATGCCGTCTATATGTTGCAGCCAATTATTGCGGACGTTGCCTATAAGACCGGAATCCGCCCTGAACGCCCCATGGCGGTCTCTTCCATTGCCTCGCAAATGGGCATCACGGCAAGTCCGATCGCAGCGGCGGTAACCAGTTTTCTGGCTATGGCCCTCAAAGTCGGGCATAACATCACCCTGGTGAACATTCTCTCCGTCACCATCCCGGCAACGGCTATAGGCATCTTTGTGGCTGCGCTCTGGAGCCTTAGACGTGGCAAAGACCTGGACAAGGATCCCGAGTTCCAGGAGCGGATGAAAGATCCGGACTTCCGCGCTCAGTTGGAGGAGGGGGCAACCCTCCTGGATGAAAGCATATCACTGAAGGCAAAGCTTTCTGTTTTGCTCTTTTTTGCGGGGGTTATTGCGATAGTTCTTGTCGCAATGTTTAAGCTGGCACCCGTTATTGACAATAAACCGGTCTCAATGACCATCATCGTGCAGATCGTCATGCTCACGACTGGTGCTGTTATTATGCTCTACTCGCGTGTCAAGGCAGCGGAGATTGCCGCCTCTTCGGTGTTCAGGGCGGGAATGGTGGCAGTAATTGCGATCATGGGCATAGCCTGGATGAGCGAAACCTTTATAGAAACGAACAAAAAAGTACTGGTTGACACCATGCAGTCGATGGTCAGCCATTACTCATGGCTCTTTGCGGTTGCGATGTTTGCGGTTTCCGCGTTTGTCAAAAGCCAGGCGGCAACCCTGCTGATCATGGTGCCCATAGGTTTTGCACTCAGCATCCCCATCAATCTCCTTATAGGAATGATACCGGCTTGTTACGCGTACTTCTTCTTCTGCTTTTACCCGACCGATCTTTCGGCAATCTACTTTGACCGGACCGGCACAACCCACATCGGCAAATATCTTCTAAATCACAGTTTTATGATCCCCGGATGGATTGGCGTCGTAACGGCCACGCTGGTCGGCTATTTGATTGGCGCGTTCTTGCTGAGGGTATAGAGCAGGGTGAAGAAAGGTTGGTCGTGTATGAAAGCTAGATTAGGCAGTGCCTGATGTTGAATGCCTTAGGGGAGAGACAAATGAAAAAGCTCACAATAATCATCAGTCTGATAGTAGCTGTGGCCCTTGTAGCCTGGGTAGAAGCCACGATGGCAGGACCTCAAGAATCTCCCATCAGGGTAGGAGTGGTACTTCCGCTGACGGGAAATCTATCGAAATTCGGAAATATTGAAAAGAACTCTTTTAATATGGGGCTGGAGGAGATCAATGCTGCTGGCGGAGTAAACGGCAGGCCGATTGAGCTCGTGTTCGCAGATGATGCGTCTAGGATCGAAACAGGTCGATCAGCGGTTGAAAAACTGGTCGTGCAAGATAAAGTGGTCGCTCTGACCGGCGGATACTCTTCTGATGTTACACTTGCCGTGGCATTTTTGGCAAATCGCCTGCGCATACCTTTCCTGGTCACGACCGGGGCGGCGGACATGATCACCGAGAGGGATTGGGACTATGTGTTCCGTATCAACCAGCCCATCAGCGAATACTCCAAAACCCTCATTGAGTTTCTCCATGGAGAGCTGAAGTACAAAAGCGTTGCCATACTGCATGACAGTGGCCTGTTTGGTCGCGCGGGCGCCATTGAGTTTTCCGAGCACGCTACTGAGTTGGGGTGGAAGATAGTCTTGCAGGAAGGCTATGAGCCGGGCACCGTGGATTTCAAGCCATTGCTCGGTAAGGCCAAGGCAGCCAAGCCTGATGTGGTCTATATGATCTCTTATGTTCATGAAGCAGCCCTGCTTATGAAACAATCCAAAGAGCTGAATTTTGCTCCCAAAGTATTTGCTGGTGCTGGTGCCGGTTTCACTTTGCCGGAGTTCTACGAGCTTGCCGGCAGTGCTGCGGAAAATGTCTTTCGGCGACTCTGTGGACACCGCAAGTCCCATATCCAGGAGCGAGGGAATACTCCATCAATTACCGGAAAAAATACGGAACCGAAACAGACTACCATGGTGCTGAGGCATACGCTTCCATCTACGTTCTTGCAGACGCGCTCAAAAGGTCGAAGGAACTTACGCCGCGAGGCATTCGTGAAGCCCTTGTGAAAACGAACATGATGACTGCCTTCGGTCCCGTAAGGTTTATATCCTACGAAAATAAGGGACAACAGAACTCGTTGCCAACTTATTTGGTTCAGTGGCAAAAGGGGGTGCTGGAGACGGTCTGGCCTGCGATCATTGCCAGCAAACCTTTTGTATCTCCCGAGCAGGCAGAAAGCAAATAAAGTGGATCGATCAGGGAGAAGTAAATGGCGGGATGGACACCAATATGGACACCAACGAAAAAGGGGCTACGTCTGAATCGGCGTAACCCCTTGATTTTCTGGTAGCGGGGAGTGGATTCGAACCACTGACCTTCGGGTTATGAGAACGAAGGGATATATTTACCACACTTTCCGTAACCTTCCTAAAACGTGGCTCTGTAAGCCATTTCGCAAATTGACTTCTTCCTTGACTTTACCCCTTTTTACACTAAAATGTATCATGAAGGTTGGAAATAGGGTTGGAATTTTCCAACCCCGCAAACCCAAGGGGGAAGCCATGAAACGCCACAAAACGAATTATCCGGGAGTCTTTTATCGAGAAGCTGACCGCATCGGCGGAAAGGGAGCGGAGAAGGTCTATTACATCCTGTTCAAGCAAGACGGCAAAGTCCTGGAGGAAAAGGTTGGAAGGCAGTTCGTGGACGACATGACCCCGGCGCGGGCGGCAGGTATCCGGGCGGAACGCATCGAGGGGAAACGTCCTTCCAGGAAGGAAATCAAGGAAGAGCGCGAAGCCCAAGAGCATGCCGTAAAAGAAGCCGAAGCGAACCGCTGGACGATCACCCGCCTATGGGAAGAATACAAACGCGGCACACCCGGCTTGAAAGGGATCGTGACGGACGAAAACCGCTTTGAGAAGCACATAAAACCCATCTTCGGCGACAAGCAACCGCACGAACTAGGGGCGCTCGATGTCGACCGCTTGCGAATTGGACTGCTAAAGAAAGCACGCAAGCCCGCCGTTCAGAAAACCCCCGGAGACTCGAAACCGGGAACGGTGAAGAAGAGCGTTGACCCACTCAAGCCCGGAACCGTCAAGAATGTCCTGGAATTGCTGCGCCGGATTATCAACTTCGGTGTGAAAAAGAATCTTTGTACCGGCGCGGGCTTTGCCATCGAATTACCCAAGGTGAACAATCTTCGAACAGAGGATTTGACCCCCGATGAACTTGCAAAACTTATGGATGCCATCGAGAAGGATGAAAACCTCATAGCGGCAAACCTTATGAAAATGGCTCTTTTCACCGGAATGAGGCGGGGGGAGTTATTCCGGTTGAAATGGTCGGACCTTGATTTCGAACGCGGCTTCATCCATATCCGGGGGCCGAAAGGCGGTGTCGACCAAACTATACCGGTGAACGAAGAAGCGCGGAAGATCCTTCAAAGCCATCGAAGAACCAACAGCGGTTTTGTTTTTCCTGGGCGTGGTGGGCATCAACGTATTGATATCCACAAATCCGTGAACAAAATCAAGGAAGCTGCCGGACTCCCGAAAGGGTTTAGAGCCCTGCACGGCTTGCGGCACGCCTACGCATCCATGCTGGCATCGAGCGGCAAAGTTGACCTCTACACCCTTCAACGGCTCTTGACCCACAAAAGCCCGACAATGACCCAACGCTATGCCCATCTAAGGGATAGTGCGCTAAGGAACGCTTCAGACTTGGCCGGGGAGATCATCACCGGTATCATGGACGCCAAACAGGATGAAAAGAGCATCCTTGACATCATTCGAGTGAAGCCCTAGTATATTCAGAAATACGGTTACTAAAGGGCACGCCCTAGTGGGCCTCCCCATTTAAAAATCGCCAGAGCACGCCTAGAGCCTCCTCTGCATCGACAGATGGAGGTTTTTTTATGACAAGCCTACCGCAAGACCTGCAAGAATCCCGTTGGCTCAATGAGCACGAAGTTTCCCTCCTCACTGGCCGCGCACTGCCGACGCTCAGAAACGAGCGCTCCAAAGGCCGGGGCATCCGGTACGCGAAGATTGGGCGTTCCGTCCGGTATCGCCTTTCCGATGTCGTGAATTTCATGGAACGCTGCCTTGTCCACGTGGGGGACTAGTCATGAGCGGGGGACCGACTGTGAACGACGAACTCTTGGCTTACGGCAAGGGCGCGGAAATGCTGACCGACCGGCAGCTTATGTTCCTTGCCATGCTGGTTGCGACCCTCAACGAAGCACTCCGGGCGACGGTTGAATCCAGCATGGCCGAAATCCGTGACGAACTCGCTGAACTGCGACGGGCGACGGGGGGGGGCCGATGAACATCACAGACACCCTCTTGGCGGCATGGCCGGGGAACTTGAAGGCCGACGGAACATTCACCTGTCCCTCGTGCGGCAGAGCAACCCTGACGGTAGACGCGGATACAGCACACTGTCCGTCTGAGGGCCGTAGCTTCGATGTCGGCACACTGCTTGGACTTTTACAGCGAGCGCGGGGAAACGGGAGCGAACCCAATCAGGAGGCTCCACCCGAGCAACCGGACCCGGTTTGCTTCCAGGATGCTATCCTTGACGCCGACGCCTTTGTCTCGCTCCAGCTTCCCGAGAAAAAATCCTACCTGCACCCATGGATCAATGAGCAGTCCATTGTTTTCATCGTCGGTTGGCGGGGTGTGGGCAAGTCGGGGTTCATCCTAGGAGCCCTCGATGCCGTCACAAAGGGGAAACCGTTCGGGCCGTGGACACCGGGCGAACCCGTGAATTGTCTGTACCTCGACGGCGAAATGGCCACAGTGGACGTGCAGAAGCGACTCCGCGAAATGGGAACCGCCGGGAGGAAATCCAGGCTGCTCGTCTACTCGGATGCCTACGCGTACAGTCTCAGACTTCCGAAGGCAAACTTGCTCGATGAGAAGTGGCGCGACGGCTTCAAAAAGAGCCTGCTGGACCTCGACGTCAAGATAGTCGTGATCGACAACCTAGCCTCTGTGACAGGCGGCATCGATGAAAATTCCAAAGAAGCCTGGGATCCCATAGGCGCTTGGCTGCTCCAGCTTCGATTTGCAGGAATCACGACCATCCTGATTCACCACGAGGGCAAGACCGGACAGCAACGCGGCACATCGGGCCGGGAAGACCACGCCGATGTGTGCATATCCCTGAAGAAGCCTCATGACTATCTGGCAGAGCAAGGCGCAAGGTTCATCGCCAGCTTCACGAAGTCCCGAATCCCAACCGAACACTTACCCCTGATTGCCGACACGGAATTCCAGCTTATGAATACCATTGGGGACACGCAGGAATGGACATGGAAGTCGGCACAACAGGCCACGAAGATGCAAATTCTGAAGAACCTGGACGAAGGCATGTGCCAGACCGACGTTGCCGACTTGCTCAAAGTGAGCAAGGGGCAGGTTTCCAAGGTTCGAGCGGCAGCCATCAAAGCCCACTGGATGACGGAAAAAAACAAGCTGACACAGTTGGGATTTGGTGCCTTGGAGGGGTGAAAAAATGGAAACTTTTATGGAAACTCGGCCAAAGTTTCCTGCTTGGAAACTTTTGGAAACTCGGCCACACGGCAAAACCCGTAAACCCGCTCCAGGCAAGGAATTACGCGAACAGCCAATGGAAACTTTTTGGAAACTTTTTGGAAACTCACCCGTAAGTTTCCACCACCCCCTATAAGGGGTGGAAACTGGAAACTTTTGGGTTTGGAAACTTCCGAAGATGGAAACAAAAAAGGAACAACCCATGGTCACCTTCGATAAACGAAACCTCACCATCGAAGTGAGAAACCACAACGGGCGGCATGTCTATGAAATCGACCTGGAGAGATGCACCACACCGGCAATGCTGCTCGATTGGATTTTCCAGCTACACAGCAAAACGTGGATGACGCCGGAGATGATGGACGAATTCTTGAGCATCATCGAGGATGTTTGTAGGGAAGTTTTGGGGAAAAGCGTGCAAGGCTGCTTCTGCCCTTTCGGACAATCAAGAACTGTTGATTGGGAAAAGAACCCATGCGCCTAATCATCGACACCCGTGAACAAACGCCCTACGGCTTCGAGGGCTACGACGTGCAAACCGAGCGGGGCACCTTGCCGACCGGCGATTACTCCCTTGCGGGATTCGAGGATCGGGTTGCAATCGAGCGAAAATCGCTGGACGATCTGATCGGATGCTTGAGCCATGATCGTGAACGATTTGAGAAGGAGCTATGCCGGGCAAAGGCGCTCGACTTCTTCAGTGTGGTCATCGAAGCCCCGCTTTCGAACATCCTGGCCAGTCGGTTTCGTTCGCGGATGACAGTCAACGCTGCGGTGGAAACTATCGCGGCGTTCTCAACAAGGTATCGCACGCCGTTCCTGTTCTGCGGCAATCGAGCGGGCGGGGAGCGCATGACGTACAGCTTGTTGGCGAAGTACGGCCACAACATCTTGCGCGCCGCTCGGCTCTTCGAGAAAGGAAATCGCCATGACAACTTATCGTTTGCTGAATGAACGAGGCTCACCTGTGGGTCGGATGATCCTGGATGACTGCGGGAACGGCTACGCGGTTCTTGACTGCCTTCCGAAGCCCCTGACCGTGGTGGAGTTGGCACCTGGAGAACCTTGGCGTTTCGAAAAAATGTCAGGTTGCCCCCCTGGGGGGAGGGGTCCGACACCCCCCGGCATTAGTACTCCTCGTGGGTTCGCACAAACTCAAAACTTTGAAATCCCAAAATTTACCAACCGCAACGGAAAGGAGGTTGTCCGATGACTCCCCTTCAGGCGATTCGCCACCATTGTTTGTGGTGCTGTCTCGAAAGCTCACGTGAGGTTGGACTCTGCCCGGCGGAGACATGCCCCGTTCATGCCTACCGTGCTGGACACATGCCGAGGATAAGGAAACCCTCACCCTTGCGGGCGATTCGGGCGCGATGCCTTGACTGTGTTCAGAGCAACCCCGAAGTTCGGGCATGCGAGACGACGACCTGCAGTTTGCATCCGTTCCGCATGGGGAAGAACCCGAACTACAGCGCGGAGACAAGAGAGCGGTTGCGACACAGAGCTAGAAACCACTTCCTTGCTGAGAAAGTCCACGTGGCGGGGCAATTTGGCAATTAAAATTTTGAGGTAATGCAATCCATCGTCCAGCGAAATGCAACGCATTTAAAAAGGGAGCATCACAATGACAGACATCATCGAACAACCCAAGCGCGGGGGGGCAAGACCTGGAGCCGGGCGCAAACGCAAACTTCCCGGAGAAAAAGAAGTCGACGCGCTGATTCAGGCTTTCAGGCGGGAAGGCGAACTTGCGGGCACAAGTGCGGCAAAAGAATTGGCGCGCTTGGCCTTCCGATCCGAAAACGAGCGTGTCCGGTTGAAGGCGCTCACACTCTACTACAGTGTGGTCTCGGTAAAGAGGGTGGACATTTCCATGCCGACCGAACACAACAAGCCCATAATCTACCTCCCCGAAGTCATGCCGAAGCCCGCTGAAGCAATCGAGCGGGAGCGGCAGGCGCTGGAGAGGTTCTAATGGTGCACCAGACCAGAAAGGAAGAAAAACATGATTGTCGAAATACCGGACAAGAACATGGAACTGGAATTCCCGGACGATATGCCCGAAGAGCAGATCACGCAGGTTATCAGGACTCAGGTATATGGAGAATCGGCTCAACCGGCCATGGCTCCACAACCCGAACAGCCCAAATCGTTCCTGGAGCGCGGCTTCGGTGTGGGCGACGAGCAGAACGCGGCATGGAACGCTGTTTCATCCCCGTTTCCAGGCGCGGATATCAATGCCGTTCTGCCAGATGACCCGCGCATGAAGGGTGCGGTTGTCGGTGGAATCCTTGGCTCCCCGCTCGGGCCTCTGGGAAACATTGCGGGCTCCGGGGCTGGTGCGATGGTGGGCGACCTTCTTTCGCAGATGAACAACACGGCACGCGGGAACGCTCCACCGGATATGGAACCCTTGCCACTCATGGGCATCCCGGACCGTCTTGACCCGACCATTGCGGCGCGTACTGCGGGCGCACTCGGGGAAGGCGCTGCGGCGGGGGCTTTGGGCGAAGGTGTGGCCGGTCTCGCTAAATTCACGGCTCCCGTGGTCGGCAATGTGCTTGAAGAAACGGCGCGGATGTACGGGTTGCCACAAATGGTGGTGAAGTCCCGCCCATGGCTACAGAGCATCGTGGAGGCCACACCGGGCGGCAAGTGGATGGTGGATCGGTACAAACGCCAATTCAATGATTGGGCACTCGCAGAACGGGAAGCGTTCGTAAAGGAAATTGCCCCGGTTCTTGAAACAAATCTTGCCGTGGGGGAAAAATGGGGTGAGGAACTCTCAAAACTCGCTCAGAAGCCAAAACAGGCATACAGGGCGTTCGAGGAAGGCGCTCCCGGAGTCCAAATCGGTCTACCTGAATCCAGGAACCTTGCCGCTCAACTCTATGAAACCGGCTCTCCGGCTGACAGGCAATGGTTTGATGTGCTGTTGAACCGGGGCAGTCTCACCACGGAAGAAATCTCTAAGATGCTTGGCGGGAAGAAAGCCGGGGCTCTAAGCCCGGAAGTGAAAATCGCCATGCGGGACAGCATAAACTCTGACCTCCTGGCGTTCGACAATGCAAGGGGATCGGCACTAGCGGCACTCCGTCAGGAAGCCGATGACGCATACAAAAATGTCATGCAGAACTGGTCGAACAATCCCCTCTTTGTGAAGCTCATGCGCCAGTACGACCCGCAGATGAAGATCCCCGGGGTTGGAAAATCCATGGCACTTCCAGCCCCGGAACGAATCATCCGAACCGCGTTCACATCCGGGGACATCGAAGGGCTTCAGGCAATCAAGGCGGCGATGCCCGAAGATGTGTTCAACATGGGCCTTGCGCGATTCCTGGAGAACAGCCTTGACGCCGCAATGGATCGAACTGGCAAAATTCTATATCCGGCCAAGTGGGCAAAACAATGGGAAACCCTTGGACCGAAGATCGAGGCGTTTAATCCGGGGCTCCACAAGCGCATGGGCACATGGACGAAGATGATAACCAAAGGTGAAGGAATGCTCCCCACTGCCGAAGCAAAACATGGAGGTCTCATCGAAGGGGCAAGAAAGTTGGGCGCACTTGCGACTCCGGGGTCTTTCTTTGCCGGGCCTATGGCCGTAGGTGGGGCTGCGGTCTACAACGGATTTCCCATGATGGCGGCCTACAAGTGGTTAGGGCCGGAAGGGAAAACCCTGCTGCGACGGTATGCCGAATCCGCCACGCAACGTCAGAAAACCACGGCGGCTGGAATGGCAACAATGAATCAATTCAGAGAGGAGTGAACCTGAGCCCACTTTGTTGTTGAACAGCCTCCCGGATGTGATATTCTGAGCATGTCAAAAAATCCCGGAGGCCGCCGTTATGGCCGTTTGTGCTCATGCTCGACAATCAAACGCGCGGAAGAGTGCCCATGTGGTGACGCATGGGCGGGCAGGAATGCCTTGACAGCTCTTCCGCGATTTTTATTTGGAGGGTGAGTCATGGAAAAGACATTGCAAGTCGGTGGAATGAGCCCCCCTGTGCCCGAAATACTCAAGGGTGAGAACCTCAGCATAGTCCACACGATCAACGTAGACGAGTACGGGACTCAGGAAAAATGGCTCGTCTACGTCGTCGGGCGGTACACCTATGGGGATGGGACTACTCTTCGTGAGGCGCTGGATACAGCAGCCCACAATCTCATCCAACCCGTGCCTCAATACGCCTAGAATCGATTTTCCCTGCCTGGACGACCGAACACACGTCCGGGCGGGGGATCGTTGATTCTAGGGGTATCCTCGCAAGCCGACAAGCTCCGGGATGCCGCGATTGACCACGCGCTCCGCCCGGCGGCTCGTCATCTCACTCGTGAACCCGGCACGCTTGGCGGCGATGGAGCGGGTCTCTTCGCCCTTTTCCAATTCCGGGCATTTGACCGGATTTGATTTTAGGTTTGGATTCCCGCGTCGTTCTTCCACAGCGTCAACAATCGCTTTCTTGATTGCGACTCGTTCGCTTGGAGTGAACCCGGCACGCTGGGCCATCCCCCGAAGTTCGATCATGCCCCTGTGAATGGAGCCCGTCATTTCAAAAAGCGGGATAATAGCGGGATAAAACGGACCTTCCCGGACTATCAAAAAGTCGAGATCCCTGTAAACTGGTGCCCGGGGCGGGGCTCGAACCCGCACGGCGACAAGCGCCAAGGGATTTTAAATCCCTTTCAATTACCTTTGGTCGGTTGTGGTGTTCACGGGGGGGGTTGTTCCTCAAGGTTGGAAATAGGGTTGGAAATGCGCGAATCATCCAAAAGAAAAAGGGACTCAGATTTTCTCTAAGCCCCTGTTTTTCTTCTGGTAGCGGGGAGTGGATTCGAACCACTGACCTTCGGGTTATGAGCCCGACGAGCTACCGGACTGCTCCACCCCGCGACAACTTGTTAAACATACGCCAATGTGTGCCGGCTGTCAAGGCGGTTCCGTCACATTCACCATTATCCCGTTTACGGGAGCAGTATCAGCTCATTGCGTCCTGCATCGACGGAAGACCCCGGTGCAGGCGATCGAATCCGCACCCGCCCGAAGAGCGCCGAGCAACCGCCGCGGGGTCGTGTGTGCGCGGGCGTCGCGGGCGGATGTCCCACGCACCCATGGCATGGGGGCGACACTCACTGAGGATCGTGCTCGCGCGGGCGGATGTTGCTGATGTCCATGTCCTCGCAGCTGGGGGAGCCTGCCGACCCAAGCCGCTCGGGTAGGATGATTTCCCGCAACACTATCTTTGCACGAAAATGCCTTCCGGTTCCACACTTTCATACAGCTTTGCGAGCGGGGATGCTTCTTCGCGGACCGGCCGGTTGAAATCGGCCGGTCAATCCTCTATAGTCGCGCAAACACCGTGACGGAAACAAATCGGCGCGAGCGGCGCTGTCCCGTGCCGCTGCCGGGATGGAGGATGATGCGATGACGAGAAAATGGCGTGCTGCCCTGTTGTTCTCGGTTTGGGCTTTGGCTTTGGGGATGTTTGCACTGGCGTCCGTCGTCCCGGGGCGGGCCGAAGCCCAGCAAAAACAGGCCGAATCTCAGAATAAGGTTTCCGGTGCGACTTCCAAGGCGGCCGCGCCCGAGAAAAAAGCCCCGGATCGGGAGAAAAAACCGGAAAGCCGGGAGAGAAAGGAGGAGCCCGCTCCAGACCAGAGTGCGACGGAGGCTCCGACGCCCATCAACACCGAGGCCATCGACGAAGCGGGCCAGGTGCTCGGCAAGAAGATCGACGAAGCAGGGAAGGGGGCCTCCCGAACGGTCGGCCAGTGGATCAACGCCAAGGCTTTCCTGGGCATCACGTGGCTCAAGCTGCTGGTCTGCCTGTTGCTGCTCCTGGTGGTCGCGGCCGTCGAACGTACCGTCCGCCACCTGATCGCGATGCAGATGAAGGCAAGAAACGATGAAGAGGCGGGACTGGGCTGGTGGCCGCTGTTCCTCGACGCCCTGTCCAGACCCCTGTCCCTCTTCATCAGGGTCTACGGCATCTACTGGGCGCTGTCCCCGATCCTCAGCACCTTCGAATCTTCGAAAGCGTACGCCGTCATCCATCGCATGGCCGGCAAGGCGGCCGACATCGGCGGCACCATAGCGCTGTTCTGGTTCGTCTACCGCTTCATCCACGTGGTGGACATGCAGCTGCGGCGCTGGGCCAACTCGCGCAAGAACAGCATCGACGACATGCTGGTGCCGCTGGTCGGCAAAATATTCCGGGTTTTCGTCATCGTCATCGGCGGCATCATGACCGTCCAGAACCTGACCGGGATCGAGATCGGCCCGCTGATCGCGTCGCTGGGGATCGGCGGTCTGGCCATCGCCCTGGCCGGAAAGGATTCCATTGCGAATTTTCTTGGAAGCCTGACGATTCTGCTCGACAAGCCGTTCCAGGTGGGAGAGCGCATCGCCATCGACAAGCACGAAGGCTTCGTCGAAGACGTGGGGTTTCGCAGCACGCGGATTCGGACGCTGAGCGGCCACCTGGTTTCCATCCCGAACGAAAAAATCATCAACTCGACCCTGGAGAACATCGGCCGGCGGCCCTATATCCGCTGGCACACGAACCTGACGCTCACCTATGGCACGCCGGCCGAAAAGGTGGAACGGGCCGTGCGGATCGCTCGGGAAATCCTGGAGAACCATGAGGGCATGCGCCCTGAGTATCCGCCTCGAGTGCACTTCAATGCGTTCAACGACTGGAGCCTCAACCTGTCGATCTTCGCCTGGTACCACCCGGCCGATCATTGGAAGTTCCAGGAGTGGGTGCAGAAGACCTGTCTCGAGATCATGCGAAGGTTCGAGGCGGAGGGGATCGAATTCGCTTTCCCGACCCAAACGGTGTACCAGTACAATCTGGATGGCCGGGATGCGGAGGCGCCGGACCGGCCGGCAAGGATAAGCCTCGGTTCCAGGCAGTGAGGTCTTTCGGAGTCGTGGTTTTCCCGGAAATCTGGCCCGGCGGGGTGCGAGAATAAATTTCCCCCGACGCGCGACGCGGCCCGCTCGCTTTCCCGTGCCCCGCCTACAGGGTTCCCTTGGAGGACGGAATGCCCGAGCGCCGTTCATCGAACCGTGTGGCTTGGTCCAATGCGCGCCCCAGTGCCTTGAAGATCGCTTCCAGGATGTGATGCGTGTTGCTTCCGTACAGACCCTGGACATGAACGGTGGCGCCGCCGTGCTGGCAGAACGCGCGGAAGAATTCCGGCACCAGCTCGGTTTCGAACCGCCCCACCCGGGCCGCGAGCGTGGGAACGCGGTAGACCAGGAACGGGCGGTTGGAAAGATCAAGGGTCACCGAGGCGCAGGCTTCGTCCATGGGCACCACGGCATGTCCGTAGCGCCGGATCCCTTTGCGGTCCCCGAGGGCTTTCGCCAGGGCGCCTCCCAGGCAGATGCCGATGTCCTCCACGGTGTGATGGGCGTCGACGTCGAGATCGCCTTCGGCCTGGAGCTTCAGATCGAAGAAGCCGTGCACGCTGAAAAGCGACAGCATGTGATCCAGAAAGGGAACCCCGGTGCGCAGTTCCGCTTTTCCTTCCCCGTCGACCGTGAGATCGGCCATGATCTTGGTTTCGCTGGTGATTCTCTCCACCGTTCCCTGTCGCCTGCCAGCCATGTGTCGGTATCCTCCGATCGTGTGAAGCCGTTGGGTATCGGTCGGTGCCTTCCTCGGAACGGTATCGTTCCCGGACTCCGGGCCGCCTTGCGGGCAGGCGTGAAGCCCGCCGGCCGCCGCTCTTTCTCCGTTCTCCCACTGCCCGTCTGTATGCCATAATTTGAACGATTTCACCAGAGAATTGGATGCCGGAGCAAACAGGGGCGCACCTGGGGCTTTCCCGTGCGCCGCCGCAACCCGGCCGGGGCGCTCGCCGCCCCTGTCTCCGCCGGTATGCCCTTTCGGCTCTGCAAACACGCCCCCACAACGCCGCCCGTAACCGCGCGTTCCGGGCGTGTCAGCCTCAAGCAGGCCGACGGATGCCTTCCCCAACCTCGACCTTCGCATCCAGGGCCTGCCGGCCAACGCCACGTCCCGTACACCGTGCGGCGCGCCGCCGAGGCGGCCTTCAGCCATTGCCGCAATGCCCGGTCGTCGCCTGCGGCTCTTGAGTTACAACCGTGTCATTCCAATGACGGTTTCGAATGCCGGGACGTCTTACCCGCTTTGCGGAACAGCGGCCGCGCCCGAGCGGAGCCATTGTCACGCGTGATTCCGGTTTGCGCGGCGCACAGCCTCCAAACGGGCTTTCCGGATGGCACAGATGCTGCACTTTATTCCCCATCACACGAAAAAGGGCAAAAAACATTATTTGATGAGCCTCGAGTGCGAACCGCAAGGAGTTCGCACGAAGGGGCGAACAAGGTCTCTCATGGGTGCCGGGGAGGGGAGTATGCACTTGAAACGACTTGCTGTGGCTTGTTTCGCGTTGTTTTATGCCACGTTTTTCGGTAGCGCAGGTGCGTTTGCCGAAGAACTGGCCGATGTGCAGAAAAGAATAAAAGACAGGAATCTCAAGTGGGTTGCTGAGCGACACCTCAACCCCGAAAGGAAGGGACTCGGACTCCTCAGGGACGGGTTCACCGCCGCCGTCCCGCCTGCCGAAGGTGCAGGCGATGTTCCCACAGGCCTGGCGACCGCCGTGGACTGGCGAAATATCGGCGCCGACAACGCGTTCGGGGTTGCCCCGGGCAACTACGTGTCCCGCGTGAAGAACCAGGGGAGCTGCGGCAGTTGCTGGGCTTTCGCAACGACGGCAATCCTTGAGTCCGCGACCCAGATCGCCAACAACGATCCGATCGAACCCCTTGATCCCGGCAGTGCCTACGATCTGTCCGAGCAGGTCATGCTCACCTGCAGCGGCGCCGGCAGCTGCAACGGCGGGTACGTCACCACGGCCTCGAGCTATGCAGCCACCACGGGATTGCTGCGGGAATTCCCCTCCGGTTGTTACGCCTACAACATCGGCAGCACAACCTGCCCCAACCCGGGTTCCTACCCCGACTGCGATCAAACCCGCTTCCGGATCGACGCCTGGAGCGGGGTATCGGCCACCGTCGATGCGATGAAGAACGCCCTGAACACCCATGGCCCTCTCGTGGCGACCTACGCGGTCTACAATGACTTCTACCGCTACTACGGCAGCGGCATTTACGAGGCCATTTCCTGCGATCAAACGGTCAACCCCCTCGTGGGCTATCACGCGGTGGCGCTGGTGGGCTATCGGGATGCCGATGCCGCCGACCCGGTGGGGTATTTCATCGTGAAGAACAGCTGGGGAGCCGCGTGGGGTGAATCGGGGTATTTCAGAATCGCCTACTCTCAGGTCGGCAACTGCGTGAAATTCGGGGGGACCACCCTGGCGTACTCCAAGACGGCCTGCAACGGGGCCATCACCGTGGATTCTCCGGCCGAATCGGCCACCTTGCAGGCGGGAACGATGCACGCCATCACCTGGAGCGACTCGGGGAGCATCGGCCCGTACGCGAGTATCGATCTCTACCAGGCAGGGAATCGCGTCCGGACGATCCAGGCAAATGCCCTCCTGGCGGATGGATCATTCTCGTGGCTGGTCGACTCCGATCTTCAGGGGCCGAACTTTTCGGTAATGGTCACGAGCACGGCATGCAGTTCCGCCTACGGCACGAGCGGACCGTTTTCCATCAACCCGGCGGCGGATTTCGAAGTGGCCGGCACGGCGGTTTCCGGCAGTGTGGGACTTTCGGGAGTGACCATCAGTTTCAGCAGAGTTTCCGGGGCCGGCACGATCCCCGCCCCTGTCGTCACCGACTTCCAGGGCGGGTGGAGACAAAGCGGGTTTCAGCAAGGGACGGAATACCGGGCGACGCCATCAAAAACGGGCTGCACGTTCAGCCCGGCGTTCCTGGATTTCACCGATGCAGCGTCCAGCCTGAATTTCGCCGCGACGGAGAACAAGATAACCTCCGTCATATCTCCGACCGCCGGCTCCATCGTGAAGGTGGGGGGGGCCCTGCTCGTCAAGTGGACGTACACGGGCAGCCCGGGTCCCTATGTGACCATCGAGGCCGTGAACACCGCTACCGGCGCTCGAACGGCGATCAGTTCCAAGGCCAAGATCGGCACCGGCGGGATCGGCTCTTACAACTGGAGGATCGGCAAGCAGCAGGCGGCAGGGACCTACCGGATCAAGGTCGCGAGCAAGACCAACGGTTCCTCGGCGACGAGCGCGGAATTCAGCATCATAAAATAGCTGCGGCGGGCCAGGCGCACAGGGACGCAGCGGGCTTTCGCCCCGCCGTTTCTTCTCTCCTCGGGCGATACCGTGCGCCGGGATGGCATGGAAGAACACCGGTGTTTTCAAGAGGCGATGAATCGAGAGGTCTGTTTGCCCGGCGACGGTTATTGCGATCGGATTGCGGGTTACTCCCGGGAATGCGGCAAAATGCCGGTCGCCGTACCCGTTTCCATGTGTTGCGAGCACCGGGTACAGCATCCCGCCAGGCAGGCATCCAACAACACTACCACCACCAGGAAAAAAGGGGCAGGTCCCTGACCTGCCCCTTCCCGTTACATGCCGGAGTGATCGAGCAAGCGATCTACCCCACCAGGCGTTTATCAGCGAACGGGAACCGCCCGCAATTCGTTCAACACCGGGGTAGCGGGGGCCGTCGCCGGCTTCTGCAGCAACTGGGGAGCCGGAGCTGTTTGCCGTACCGGGATCATGTTGATCTCAGAGGAGTTGAGTGCGCCCTCCGGGCAGGTGCCCTTGGAGACCACCGCGTGCCCGATGATCCAGACGCCGTCACCGTTTGTGTCGGTCAGTGTCAGCCCGGAGAATGTGTCACCGGATGCGCCGGCGTCATAGTACCTGGTGATGCCGTACCGGCCCGGTGCAATCTTTGTCGGTTTCAGGTCGGACGCGTACAAGTGGACTTCCTGGAGCTTGTAGTCCGGCAGCAAGGCATACCTGACCGTTGCCGACGAGCCGTCCCACGTCACGTAGAGTGTTCCGACCTCCACCCCCTTGGTGGTGTCGTTCAAACCTGCCCCCGCATAAATGGGGTACTCTTCTTCGGTGACCTGCTGCGTGAGGTTGATGGCCCAGCCCCAGCGTTGCCTGGTCAGATCGAGACTCGGAAGCCCTTCAGGGTTTGCCTTGGCGGTGGAGGCGAATACGTGGGTTCCCTTGGCGAAGGCGGTTTCGGACCAGCATACCGGCGGGGGCGGGAAGTCGCCACAGCAGATCGCGTACTGGCCGAAAAAGTACCAGCGCCCCGGCTCTTCGACGTTCACGGGCTGGTCACCGCCCCAGGCAGTCTCCCACTCCTTGCACCCGTCGCCGTCACTGTCCATGTAGACCTCGGCGTGCGTGAAAACATACAAGGACAAGTCGCACACCGGCTTTCCATCAACATCCACGGCGTTCAATGATGCCAGAGGAATTTCGAAAGTATAACTGGTCAGGCCCGCGGCGTTGTGTTGGTAAGGGAACTGGCCCGGCACGGGGATTCCCTGATTGTTCGTAGGAATTGAGCTCAGGTCGTTCCCCGCCCACACATGGAGAGTGCCGAATGTAGCGTCCGGCCATGTCAGGTTGTAGGTTACGTAGAGGTAAGTGGAATCGTTTGTGACCTCAACCGTGCCTGCGTTGTTGTGCTGCCCTGCCGTGAGGTCCCAGACGACGGGTTCGCAAACCGCCGGGATGTCTGGAATAAATAGTTCAAGGAGTTGAGCGTTTGCGGTCCCCGCGCCGATAATGAAAGCGCATGCCGCAAAAAGTGCAACCCATGTAATCTGCTTTTTCATCTCTGTCCACCTCCTTGCATTATGGGTGTTCTCACCGTTTCAGACCTAACAGATTCCTTGTTCGCATCCTTGTAACCTCTCCGCCTGTTCGACGCTTGAAGCACCCCGTCCACAAACAGAAAAGCCGGGCTGCCGTCTTTCAGGCAACCCGGCCGTCTACGTGAGACCCGCGGTTTTCCGTCCCCCCCTCGCGGGAGGTTTGGCTTTTTCACAAGAGGTCGAAAGGTCGCTCTCGGCGCATGAACCCGCCGAACGACACCCTTGGCCAAACCATAGCATAAGGTAATTTGCGATGCAAACTATAAATGTTAACAACAACTTCAAAAGAACCCGCTAATAAAGGTCGAAGACATCGGTAAAGGGGCTGCCCGGAGACACGGCAGTGGACGCGCGAACCGCTGCCCTCAGCGCCCGGGCGTTCGGAAATCGATGGGTTACGACGAACAGGCCGTAACCTATCGTGGCCGCGCAGGCGTTGTGCTGGATGAATGCCCGATCGAGCCGAACCGTTCTCCTCTTGGACCGTTGCTCGAGGGGCTGGGTCCCCGAGCGATTCGCGTTTGATGGCAAGATTACACAACACCGGTTCGCCTGACGCTGCGGCGGGGGGTGCCATGCCGCGCCCCCGCGCCTGAGAGACCGTCGGAGAGGGTGAGCCGGTCCGACCTGCAAAAGGAGGGCTTTACGCCCTCCCGACATTATTGCCATTTTGCACGAAATTCTGCATGCCCCCGACGCCTGCGGAACCTGCAGAACATGAAAACACACTCACCGGGGATTTGATTATCCAGGTCAGTTCGTATCAGCACCCTGCCGCTCCTACACCTATTTGACGCATAGTTCAAAAGCACCATCCGGTCCATATCCGATCCGAAAATCAGAAAAAACGAGTGCTTCAAAGAACGGATTTGACAATGGGTCGTCAACAGCATTAAAATAAAAAGTAAATATTGATGTCTGAGATACATCGGTTCGTTCTGCTCTTGATCAACGTTCTCTATCCATCAGCGAAGATTCTGAAGCGGATCATGTCACAGTCGACGTGACCGGACAGCGGAGAGTCTGTCGAGCAATCCAATAGGAACCTCATTCCCGGGGAATACTGGAGCAGTGACAACCTGAACAACCGGGACGGTTCCTTTCACGGCAATGACAAAAAGGAGTGCCCTCCGCCATTTTCGAGTTTGCATCACGTATTGACCGCCAGAAAATGATTTCGGGAGGGAGATATGTTGAGAGACAGTATCAGGGGAATAGTGCAGAATTTGTTGTGGATAATCCTTCTTGTGGGCACAACTGGATTCCATCCGCTTGTATCGCACGTTTCCGCCGCCGAGCTGTGCCAGTATCCCGACACGTGCAGCGGCATCACGTGGCCGGAGGACGGCGACTGGAAAGTAATGGGCACGGAAACCGAGCCCAACAACGATGCGGCGATCGGGGAGCAGATCCAGCTCGTCGGCGACGGCACGTGTCCCAACCTCTACTTTGTCAAGAAGAACAGCGGATCTCAGCCCTTCCTGTTTTTCCGCGTGAGGATGAACTACAGCGGCACCGTCGGCTCCGGGACATACGACGACACCGTTTGGGTGCATCTGCGAACCCCCGGCACGGATCCTCTCCCCCAGTACTCCCTGGCGTGGGATTCAGAGAGTGGTGACTACACCACCCACGGGCTCGAATTCCAGGTGCCGGCAGCGGGGCAGACGGCGGCCGCGGGTTGGGACAGTTATACGAGCGATGACTACGACTGCAAAGAAACCGGTGTCAACCCGAATTGCATCGTCAAAAAGTACCTGTGGGATATCGACGGAACGTCTGCGGGCACCTACACGGCGAGAAGCGAGGGTTTCGTCCGCACCGTGGACGGGATTGCCTGCGGAGGCGGTACGTACACGTTTGTCGACATGGCGGTGAGCTGCGCCTATTTCCAGCGTGTGGGTGCCTATCAAGATTCTACCGTCCCCGACCTCTGCGCCAGCACGCTGTATATGATGCCGGCCACGCGGGAAGGCGCCAACGATCACAACCCCATTCAGCTTTTTACAAGCGGGGACATCGGCCGAGGGGTGAGCCTGACGGACCCGATCACGACTCCCATGTGGGGAAGCCCGACACAGGCCGTGGTTTCAGATTTCACCGCACACCTCCGGAACGGCCGGGTGGTTGTTATATGGGAGACGGCATCCGAGGTCCAGACCGCCGGATTCAATCTCTACCGCGTGGAGCCGCGCACCGGGGCTCGAACCCGGGTCAATGACGGCCTTATTCCCGCGCTGCTCGGGGAACCTCAGGGAGGGAGATACTACGCCGCGGACCTGGATGCATCCCCGGGGAAGACACTCTCCTACGTGCTGGAGGAAATCGAATTCGGCGGGTCCCGCAGGATCTACGGTCCGTTTTCCGTCAAACCGGTCGTCGACGGGCCCGGCGCGGAATCGGACGGCATGCTGCCCGATGGACAGAGCTATGCACGGCAAGGCAAGGTCCCGCCCACACGGGTCAAACGGGATGGAATTCCCGGTTTCAATGCCGGCGCGGATTTGAACCTTGCAGTTCCGGCCGGCAACACGCCCCGCTCCCTTAAGATCGGCGTCCGCGACCCCGGTCTCTACCGCCTGGATGCAACGGAGATTGCCGCCGCTCTGGGACTTCCCGTGAACACCGTTCGAGGCTGCATCCGCGCTCGGCAAGTGATGCTTTCGAACAGGGGGCGCCGCGTCGCGACCATGGCCGGGGCGGACGGCGAATCGCTTTACTTCTACGGGGAAGGCATCCGGAGCATTTACACCGACGTCAACGTCTATTTTCTGAAGGTGGGGGCCGGGCTTCCGATGCGTTCGCTGCCGGCGCGGAGAATCGCATCGATCCCGCCCCGCACCGTTTTCACCGACCGGCTGCATGCGGAGCAGGACGTTCGGCTGTTCACGTCGCTGTTCCACGACCCGGAGAGCGACTTCTGGCTCTGGGAATACCTGGTGGCGGGAGACCCGTCGCTCCAGGCCGCTTCATTCGCCGTGAAAGCCGACGGCGCGGCGGGGGGAGGAACGCTCACGGTCAACCTGCGGGGCATCACCGAAACCGGCGTGCACAACGAGCACCACGCGATCGTGAAGTTGAACGGAACGATCCTCGGGGAAGATTCCTGGACCGGAAGCGTTCCGCACAGCGTGACGTTGGGTGTGCCCTCGGAAGTCCTTCGGGACGGGGACAATTCGGTCGAGCTGATCGCCGTTCGCGACTCCGATGTGCCGTACAGCCTTTTTGCGCTCGACTCCCTGGACCTTTCCTACGAAAGGCGATGCAGGGCCGTGTCCGACCGGCTGCTGATTCGAAGCGACGCGGCGGGGCCCATCCTGGTCGAAGGGTTCTCCAGCTCCCGGATCCTGGTCCTGGACCTTGCCGTTCCGCGATTCCCGCGTATCCTCACCCCTGCGGCCACCGGAGGGGGCGCGGGGAACGGTTGGGTGAAATTCACGTCCGAGGCCGCGGGCCGGCCCTATTTGACGGTCTGTCTTTCCGCTGCCGGAAAGCCCGCGTACCTTGGGCTTCGAACGTCGGCGGGTCTGAAGCGCAAAGCCGGGAAGGGGAGAGAATACATCGTCATCACTTCACCGGAACTCAGCGGGGCTGCCTCGTCCCTGGCCGACTACCGGCGCCGCTCCAAAGGGTTGACGACGCTGGTCGTCACCACCGAGCAGATTTACGACGCGTTTTCGTGGGGCATCGTCACCCCGTATGCGATTCGGGATTTCCTGGCGCAGGCGTCTTCCTGGAATCCCGCTCCGAAGTTCGTGGTGTTCGCCGGTGAGGGCAGCTTCGACTACAAGAATGTCAAGGGCTATCGCGATGCGCTGGTCCCGCCGCTCATGGCGGATACGCCCAACGGCCTGGCACCGTCGGATGCTCGGCTGGCAGATTTCGCCGGCGAGGACGGGCTCGCCGATGTGGCGCTCGGCCGTATCCCGGCAACCGACGCAAGCCAGCTCACAGCCTACGTGGCCAAGCTGGAACAGTACGAAGCGAGCCTTGGGGAACCATGGCGCGGCAGGGCCCTGCTGGTGGCCGACGACCCGGACGGCGGGGGCGACTTCCCGAGCGACAGCGACAGGATCGCTTCCCTCATGCCGAGTTGGCTCACCCGGGATAAGGTCTACCTCTCGACCATGTCCCCTTCGGCCGCGCGCTCCAAGCTTCTCGAAGCATTGAGTTCGGGAGTGCTCGCGATCAATTATATCGGACATTCCGCGGTGGACAGCCTTGCCCGGGAACGAATCCTCACCGCCTCGGACGTCCCCTCCATGACGAACGCTCCCCGATTGCCCGTGCTGTTCGGCATGACCTGCGTCGTCGGGCAGTTCGGCATCCCCGGTTACGACAGCCTTGCCGAGGCGCTGATCAAGCATCCGGCCGGAGGCGCCGTTGCGGTCTGGGCGCCGACGGGGATGGTGCAGAACCAGGAGTCGCTGGCGATTGACGAAGGTCTCTGGTGTGGCTTGGGCGGCATCGGCGGGGCCGCGCTGGGAGAGGTCATCGCCGAGGCCGGGCGCAATTACGCAAACGGCGGGGGACATCGGTACATCCTCGAGACATTCGAACTGCTGGGAGATCCTGCCCTGGAGGTGAGGCCGTGACGGAAGGAAAAATGCGTCGCCTGGACAACATCGTTCGACGTGACATTCACGGCGAAGTTCTGCTGGTCCCCATCCGCGGCAGGTCGGCCGAGATGCAGAGGCTGTTCGTTTTGAACGAGGTGGGCGATTTCATCTGGCGCCGGCTGGACGGCACGCATTCGCGCGACGATATTCTGCGCTTGCTCCAGGACCGTTATATCGTTCGGGCCCAGGATGCCGCCTCGGACCTGGAAGAATTCCTGGGGCTGCTGAGCGCGGCCAACCTGGTCGAAGAGGTGCCATGACAGTCGTGGACTGCCGTTCATCTCCCATTCCCGACGGTGCCGAACACCTGCGCAAACTTGCGCGCATTGCCGTCGAACATCGGATTCCGCTGTTCGGAGCCTTCGATCTCACCTATCGATGCAATCTGAATTGCATTCACTGTTATCTTGGGCCGCACGATGGAGACCACGAAACGCTCGGGCCGGAAGCGGGCGCCGCCCGGATTCGCGACTTGTTGCGGCAGGCGGCGGAAGCAGGGTGCCTGTACGTTCTCCTGTCGGGGGGCGAACCGCTGCTCAGACCCGATTTCGAGTCGATCTACCGATACGCCCGGTCTCTGGGGCTGATCGTCACCGTGTTCACCAACGCCTGCCTGATCGACGCACGGCATATTGAAATCTTCAGGGAGGTTCCCCCGTACCTGGTCGAGGTCAGCGTCTACGGGGCGACGCGCGGGACCTTCGAGAAAATCACCCGGGTGCCGGGATCCTTTGAACGGTGTCTGAGAGGCATCGGCAGACTGGTGGACGGCGGAATCCGGACGGGTCTCAAGACGATGATCATGCGGAGCAACGTGCAGGAGATCCCCGCCGTGGAAGCGCTGGCGAAGCACTTCGGCACCGGGTTCCGGTTGGACCCGGTGGTTTGCCCTCGTTTGGACGGCACTCCCGCCCCTCTTGTCGAGCGGGTCGACCCGCGGCGTGCGGTGGAACTGGAACTGGCCGAAAAGGAGAGGATTTCGAGCTACAGAAAATACCTCGAACGCGCCGCGGCGTTGTCGCCTCCGTCGGCATTGTATGAATGCGGTGCGGGTCGTGCTGCGTTTCACATCGATCCCGGGGGGGTGCTTCGCCCCTGTCTGATGGTTCGCTCGCTTGCGTTCGATGCCCTTGCGGAAGGCTTCAGGGCGGCGCACGCAAGGGCCGGGGCGGCGATCTCCGGGCTGAGAGCGGTCAGAGGACAACCGTGCTTTGAATGCGCGAAACGTCCGGTGTGCGGATACTGCCCGGGTTTGTTCGAGTTGGAAAACGCCTCGGCGAGCATACCGTCGGGATTTCTGTGCCAGTTGGGAACTCACCGGTTGCAGGTCCTGCAAGGCGATTCGAGCGCGTAGGAGGAGAGGATGAAAGACGATTTGATCGGCCGGACTCCCGGGCAGCCGTTTCCAGCGGATGCCCGGGACGCTCCGGCAAGGAAGGCTTATGAGAAACCGACCGTCTCCTTCATCGATCTGACCGTCGGGGAAGTTCTCGCCACGGGCTGCAAGACCGTGAGCGGAGGGTATGCGGCGACCACTTCGCCTTGCAGCGCAGGCAGTTGTTCCGGTGTCGGTTCATAGCCGGCGGGCCGACTCGGTTCCCACACCAACCCCGGCAAGAGTTGGTGAGGTTCGGAAAGTGATCGGCGGCCTCGAGGTGCGGGTTACGGCCGTCGGCTGCCGCATCGCGATCCCCGACGACCCCGCGTATCGGCCGTTTATCGATTTCGAGGGGCTCCGGACCGGTCCGCGCGGCGATATTTCGATACACGTCTTTGCCGATTCGACCCCAAGTGTCGAGGGACTGCCAGAGGTATTCGACAACGACGAGACGTGGAAGATGTATCGAGCGGACGGGGGCTACGTTCTTTCCTTCAGCGGGAATGGACTTCCGCCTCGGGAGCACATCCTCGTCCGGGCCGATTCCGGCACGCGCACGGTGAGCGTCCACTGCCTCGACGTCATGCCTGGAGCGCCGGAGGAACCGCCTCTTGTGTTCGATCCCGTCCGTTATCCGCTCGACCAGATCCTGCTCATGAACCACATGGCTTGCCGCGGCGGCATCATTGTTCATTCGGCGGGGTTTTCCCTGGACAGCGCGGGGTTGGTGTTTGCGGGAATGTCGGGGGCCGGGAAGAGCACCATGGCCCGAATCATTGCCGCCAATGCTCCGGAAGCGAAACCACTGAGCGACGACCGGATCGTGCTCCGCATGATGGAAGGTCGGTGGCGTGCTTACGGCACACCCTGGCCGGGCGAGGCGGGGGCGGCCGCGAGAGGCTGGGCGGAGCTTCGGGCGCTGTTTTTCCTGGCCAGGGATTCGGCCCATCGCGTGGAACCGTTGTCCCCCGCGCAGGCGCTCAAACGGCTTTTTCCCGTGGTTTCCTGCCCGTGGTACGATAGGGATCGGCTGCCGGGAGTACTGGACACCTGCGAGCGCTTGGTCGCGCAAATTCCCTGCTTCGAGTTGCGTTTCGCACCGACACCCGGTGTCGTCACCTTGCTGCGCGACTTCGTTCTCCTCCGGCAGGTGGGCTGACTCCCGCCGGATCGCGAGACTTCCCGACCCGCTTCTCGCCGGCTTTTCCCGGCCGGCGAAAGGTCGGCACGCCGCCGTTCGATCCCACGCGTCATTCCGGACCCCCACGAGGTCGCTATGGACCAGGAAAGCCGTCGGCACCCCCACCATGCCCGCGACCGGGGGCAGGGGATGCGTCTGCCTCGCCCGGTCGTCTTCGCACTCCAACCGTCGTCTGCGGACTTGCCAAAGAGTCACCATAGGTTATAAAAATGCCTGGCGGCCCGGAACGCCGTGCGCGGAGTCCGCGTAAAGAGGGGCGGGCCGGCGGGGATGACCGGCAAATATCTGTTTCAAACGGACGCCCGGAGTGTTATGGTTCGGCGGCAGCCTGATCGATTCCATTTTGCCCGTAACTGCGGGGAGTTATCGTGCACGAACTGTCCATCGCGCAGAGTCTTTTCGATATTGTCATGGAAGAAAGCCTGAAGCACGGCGTCACAAACGTGCGAGCGATCAAGCTGGAGGTCGGCGCCATGGCCGCCGTCGTCCCGGAGGCCCTGACGTTTTGTTTCGAGCTGGTGAGCAGGGACAGCATTGCCGAAGGGGCGCGGATCGAGATCGTGACCCTGCCGGTCGTTGCGCGGTGCGGCGAATGCGGCCTTGAATTCGAGGTCCGGGATCAAATTTTCAGGTGTCCTCGGTGCGACGTCCCTGTGTCCGACCTGGTGAGCGGAAGAGAACTCTCGATCGTCAACATTGAAGGGGAAACAGGAGAAGAGGATGGCTCAGATTAACGTTCCCGTGGTTCGCAATATCCTTCAGGCCAACGAACGGCTGGCGGCGGAAAATCGGAGACGGTTCGACGAGGCGGGCATATATGTGATCAACCTCATGAGCTCACCCGGTGCCGGCAAGACGTCCCTCCTGGAGCGGACCATCGAAGGGCTCGCCGGCCGGGTGAAAATGGCCGTGATCGAAGGTGACGTGCAGTCCTCGTTCGATGCCGAGCGGATTCAGCGCAAGGGAGTGCAGGCCGTGCAGATCAACACCGACGGCGGGTGCCACCTGGACGGCAACATGATCCAGATTGCGCTGGAAGCCATCGATCTGAAGGGTCTCGACCTGCTCATCATCGAAAACGTCGGGAACCTGGTCTGCCCCGCTGAATTCAATCTCGGAGAACACGACAAGGTCATGATCCTGAGCGTTGCCGAAGGGGACGACAAGCCCTTGAAATACCCGCTCATGTTTCAGCTTTCCTCGGTGCTCCTGGTCAACAAGATCGATCTTCTCCCGTACATCGACTGCGATCCCGCCAAGATTCGGGAACAGGCCCTCCAGTTGAACGGCGCTCAGCGGATTTTCGAAGTTTCGTGCCGCACGGGCGAAGGCTTGCAGCCGTGGTTCGCATGGCTTCAGGACAAGATCCGCGAACGCAAAGCCCGGCGTTCGGGCTGACCGGTCGTGAAGAACTCCCTGCAAGCGAATATCGGCCCGCGGGGCGTGGAGGCTCCGGTGGATGAGGCGGAGTCCGGGGAAGGCCGCCGCCGGGTGCTCGTGCGGATACGCGGCATCGTCCAGGGCGTCGGGTTTCGTCCGTTCATTTATCAGCTGGCCACGATGCACCGGTTGGGTGGCTGGGTGTGCAACCAGTCGGACGGCGTGGAAATCGAGGCGGCGGGACGATCCGGTGACGTCGAGGCATTCCTGGACGACGTGCCGAGGAAGGCGCCGCCCCTTGCCCGAATTGTCGAAATGGATGTTTCCGAGCGCTCCTATGCCCCCATGGAGCCTTTCCGGATCGTGAAGAGCCGGTCGCTCGACGTTCGCGCCACCTTGATCGCGCCCGACGTGTGCACTTGCGGCGACTGCCTGCGCGAGCTGCTCGATCCGGGAGACCGCCGTTTCCGTTACCCCTTCATCAACTGTACCAATTGCGGACCGCGCTACACGATCATCAAGGACATCCCCTACGACCGCGACAAGACCACCATGGCCCGGTTTCCCATGTGCCCCGCCTGCGCGAAGGAGTACGAGGATCCGACGGACCGGCGATTTCACGCCCAGCCCAATGCCTGCCCGGAATGCGGACCTCAGGTGTGGCTCGAGACGACCGCAGGCGAGCGGCTCGGAGAACGCGAAGCCGCCGTCGCCGAGGCGATCCGCCGCCTCGGGGAGGGGGCCATTCTTGCAGTGAAAGGCCTGGGCGGGTTCCACCTCGCCGTGGACGCAGGGAACGAGGCGGCCGTGAGTCGTCTCAGGGGGCGCAAGATCCGGGAGGACAAACCCTTCGCGGTCATGTTTCCGGATTTGGAGACCGTGGAATCCACCTGTCGCCTGAGCGATCGCGAGGCGGGACTGCTCGGGAGCCCGCAGCGGCCCATTGTGCTCCTGGAGCGACGCCGGGATGCGGGGCGGGGAGACATCGCCGACAGCGTCGCTCCGCACAACCGCTGCCTGGGGGCTTTCCTGCCGTACACCCCGCTGCACTTCCTGCTCTTTGACGGGGCTCCCTACCGGGCCCTGGTCATGACCAGCGGCAACCAGAGCGACGAGCCCATCGTGATGACCAACGAAGATGCGCGCGAACGGCTCAGGGGCATCGCCGACCTGTTGCTGCTCCATGATCGGGACATCTACATGCGCTGCGACGATTCGGTCACCCGGGTGCTCGACGGGGCGCCGCGGCCCATGAGAAGGGCTCGAGGCTACGTGCCCGTGCCCGTCTTCCTGCGCGACCCCGTGCCCTGCGTACTGGGCGTGGGAGCCGAGCTCAAGAACACCGTGTGTCTCACCCGCGGACGGGAAGCATTTCTGAGCCAGCACATCGGCGATCTGGAAAACCTCGAGACTCTGCGATCCTTCGAACACACCATCGCGCACCTGAAACGCATCCTCGAAGTCGAACCCGAATGCATCGTCCACGACCTGCACCCCGATTATCTCAATACCCAGTGGGCACTGAGACAGACCGGCGTGCGTCTCCTGGCCGTTCAGCATCACCATGCCCATATCGCCTCCGTGATGGCCGAACGGCGCCTGGACGGCCCGGCGATCGGGCTGGCGCTGGACGGGACGGGCTTCGGCACCGACGGCACGGTCTGGGGCGGCGAGATCCTGCGCGTGGAAGGCACGGGTTTCGAACGACCGGCCCATTTCCACCGGGTGCCCATGCCCGGCGGGAGCAAGGCCATCAAGGAGCCCTGGCGGATGGCGTTGAGCTACCTGCGCTGTCTCGATCCTCATCCGGAAGAGGCTTTCCGGGATTTCACCAACCGATGGCCTGCCCGGAGCGTTAGTGTGCTGCTGCAGATGCTCGAGCGCGGGGTCAATTCTCCCCTGACGTCCTCCTGCGGACGCCTCTTCGATGCCGTGTCGGCGTTGGTCGGAGTCCGCGATGCGGTGAACTATGAAGGTCAGGCCGCAATCGAGTTCGAACAGTGCATGGAGCCCGATTCGGGAGCCTACGAAGGCGAATTGAGGCGCGAAGGGGAAGACTGGATCATCGATCCTCTGCCCATGGTCCTCCGGGTGATTGCGGATGTGCGGGCCCGCGTCCCGCGCGGCAAAATCTCGGCCCGCTTCCACAACGGCCTGGTGGAGCTTCTCGCCGATGCCGCGGCGAAAGTCTGCGCGGGAACGGGGCTTCAGCGCGTGGTGTTGAGCGGGGGCGTTTTCCAGAACATATACCTCCTGGAACACCTCGAGAAGAAACTGGGGCGGTTGGGACTGGAAGTGTACGGTCACGTGGAGGTGCCGGCCAACGACGCGTGCATCGCCCTCGGGCAGGCCCATATCGGAGCGCAACGGCTGATGTGTGGGCGCTGAAGACGTAGCGCCGTGGCGTGAGACAAAGTGTTCTTTGTTTCGATCACGCAACGCCGCGAGAGGGTGAGAGCCGGTTTTTTGCCGGTGATAAAAGGCGTCGGGAGGGAGCTCAAGCCTTGTATTTTTCTCACGCAACGCCGCAACGGCGCAACGAAAGCGTTGCCGTTGGGTGAAAACGCCGGATGGCGGCTGTGCTCCAAACACTGTCGCTCTCGGGACCCGGCCTGCCCGATGGAGGTTCGGTCGGTTTCCTGATAGTCCGGCCATGGGATTTCAAGCCATTGCCAATGCCGGAAAAAGCGGGTTATCATTTTCTTCGTCGGCGGTCATGAGCCGCAAACCGGGAGCATTATGGAATGAAATACCTCGATGAATACAGAGACCCCGAACTGGCCAGGACCCTTATCGAATCCCTGCGCAGGAGGCGTTTCGATCGGGACGCCCGGCTGATGGAAATCTGCGGAACACACACCGTGGCCATATTTCGCTCGGGTTTGAGGCAATTGCTCCCGGCGCGCATCCAACTTATCAGCGGACCGGGCTGTCCGGTTTGCGTCACGGCCAACGAGGACATCGACCGGAGCGTCTGGCTGGCGCAGCAACCGGGGGTGACCATCACCACGTTCGGGGACCTGCTCCGGGTTCCCGGTTCCTCCTCGTCATTGCACGTGGAGCGCAGCAAGGGCGCGGATGTACGGATCGTTTACGGCAGCCTCGACGCAGTCCGGATTGCCCGGGAGCATCCGGATCGCCAGGTGGTGTTCGTCGGGATCGGTTTCGAGACGACGGCCCCGACGGTGGCCGCGGCCGTCCGAACGGCCGCGGCGCAGGGTTTGGAGAATTTTTCGGTCTTTTCGGCTCACAAGCTTCTGCCTCCTGCCATGAGAGCGCTCCTGGAAGCCGAAGATCTTAAGATCAACGGCTTCATCTGCCCCGGGCACGTCAGCACGGTGATCGGGGCCTGCGCCTACCAGGAAGTGGTGGACAACTATCGTATTCCCTGTGTGGTCACGGGTTTTGAGCCGCTCGACCTCCTCCAGGGGATCGGCATGCTGGTCGAACAGATCGAGAGCGGTAAGGCGGAGGTGGCGAACCAGTACCGGCGCGCGGTCAGCTGGGAGGGAAACGTTGCGGCGAGGCGCCTGATCGATGAAATATTCGAACCGGTGGACTGCACCTGGCGCGGTCTGGGAGTGATTCCGCGCAGCGGCCTCAGGATCCGTGAGCGGTGGCGGGAGTTCGATGCGGGCTCGCGTTTTTCAATGCCCGCGATCCAGGTCCGTGAACACGCCGGATGCCGTTGCGGCGAGGTGTTGCGGGGGGTGATGACGCCGCCGGAATGCGGCCTCTTTCGAAAGGTGTGCACTCCCCAGGACCCCAAGGGACCATGCATGGTTTCCAGCGAAGGAACGTGCGGGGCCTATTACCGGTTCTCTTGATGCGCTGCCGTCCCGGCGGCCCGCGGGAGGAAAGGGTCGGGCTTCGGACGAACGAGGGGAAAATAACGGCGGCGATCGGCGGTTGGATGGCGGAGTGCAGGACGTTCGGCCGGGGCCGGACAGTTGACGGGGGGCGGGTGACACATGCAGGCGAAAACGATCCAATTGGACCAGGGGAGCGGCGGGCGCGCCACACACGAACTAGTGGGAGAGCTTTTCATAAGGGCGTTCCGCAACGATTTCCTGCTCGAGCTGAACGACAGCGCGCTGGTCAACGTTGAAAACGGCAGAATCGCTCTCACGACGGATTCCTACGTTGTGGATCCCATAGTGTTTCCCGGCGGCAACATCGGCAGTCTCGCCGTTCACGGCACGGTCAACGACCTTTGCATGCGTGGAGCGAAGCCGCTTTATCTCACCGTGGGATTCATACTGGAGGAGGGGCTTTCCATCGAGACGCTGGAACAGGTGGTGGAGGCCATGTCGTGCGCCGCGCGCGAGGCCGGGGTCCTGATCGTCGCCGGAGACACCAAGGTGGTGCCCAGGGGTAAGGCGGACAAGGTGTTCATCAACACGTCCGGAATCGGGGTCGTGCCCGCCGGGATCCAGGTGGCCGGCCAGAACGCCCGGGCCGGAGACGCCGTTTTGATCAACGGCTCCATCGGAGACCACGGGATGGCCGTGCTCTGCAAAAGGGAGGGGCTCGCGTTTGAAAACGAAATCCGGAGCGATTCGGCGTCGTTGAATGGCCTCGTCTGGAAAATGCTCGATGCCTTCCCTGGAATTCACGTGCTGCGGGATCCGACTCGCGGCGGAGTGGCCACGACTCTGAATGAAATTGCCGCCCAGTCGGATGTGGGCGTCCGTCTTTTCGAGGAGGCTCTGCCGATTCGTGAAGACGTTGCCGGCGCCTGTGAAATCCTGGGCCTCGATCCCCTCTACGTGGCCAATGAAGGCAAAGTGCTGGCGATCGTGCCGCCCGAGGGGGCGGAAACGGCGCTTGCCGCAATGAGGGAGCATCCTCTGGGAAAGGATGCGCGGCGCATCGGGGAGGTGGTGGCCGACGATCCGGGAAGGGTGTTCATGCGTACCCGCATCGGCGGTCACCGGCTGGTTGACATGCTGCGCGGCGAGCAGCTTCCCAGGATATGTTAGTCGGTTTGCGTGCCGTCGCGAACAATGATCTGCAGTGCTGAGTCATGATGTTTACCAGGAAATCCCGGAAATTCGAGAAGAACGATGCCAGGTGCGCGGTATGCGGCGGCGACATGTCCGGCGTGGGAAGCGGCATCGAAGTGTGCCCCGACTGCGTCCGGAGGCGCTGGAAGGACTGCCGGCCAAGGCTCGAAGCCATCCATGCGGGTTCGAGGGAGGTGTTCAATCTGCCTCTTCGGGCGCCGGGAGACCCCGGCGGATTCGCTTGCGATCTGTGCTACCGGCGGTGCCGCATAGGCCGGGAGGATACCGGGTATTGTGGAATACGCAGCGGTTCGAGCGCAAGCATTCACAACGACGGCCGTACCCATGCCAGGCTCTCTTTCTACTATGATCCCCTGCCCACCAATTGCGTCGCCGACTGGGTTTGTCCCGGCGGAACCGGGGCCGGCTATCCCGAGTTCGCCAATGACCGTTGCACCGAGGTCGGGTACTACAATCTGGCGGTGTTCTTCGAAGCCTGCAACTTCAACTGCCTCTACTGCCAGAACTGGTCGTTCAAGAAAACCGCCGGAACGAGGCGGGCGTGGCATTCCGTGAATTCACTGACCGGGGCGGTGACCGACCGGACGAGCTGCATCTGCTTTTTCGGCGGCGATCCCACTCCCCAGCTCCCTTATGCCCTCCTGGTTTCTGAAGCGGCTCGCCGGGAGCGCCCCGGGGGTATCCTCAGGATTTGCTGGGAAACCAACGGAAGCATGGACCCGTCCTGGCTGGAACCGATGGCGCGGATATCGATGGAGACCGGCGGGTGCGTGAAGGTGGATCTCAAGGCCTGGAACCCCAGGATTCACAGGGCGCTGTGCGGGTGCGACAATCGACGGGTGCTGGAGAATTTCGCCCGGCTTGCCGAGTGGGTCCCGTTGAGACCCGATCCCCCGTTGCTCATCGCAAGCACGGTTATGGTCCCCGGCTACGTGGAAGAAGAAGAGGTCGCCGGCCTCGCATCGTTCATCGCCCGCCTCAATCCCGACATTCCCTACGCACTCCTGGCATTCGCTCCGCAGTTCTTTATGGAAGACTTTCCCTGCACCTCGCGCGCCCAGGCGGACGCGTGCATGGCTGCCGCCCGACGCGCGGGCCTCAGGCGTGTCAGGCTGGGGAACGTGCACTTCGTTCACTGACCGGTGAAAAGAATAATCTCCCGAACGGATTCAAGAGGTTCCCTCAGGAAAGAATAAGACGGGCTCGCCGGACCTCTCCCGTTCACGCGAGCTCGACGCGACGCTCCCTGGCGTTCCATGGGGCGAACCGGGGCAAGAGCAGGATGCCCGGCACGGCACCCAGCATGCTCACGGCGAAAAACATCGCCCACCCCAGGGACTGGACGATGAATCCGGTGGGGACCCCGGCAAGAACGCGGGTCAAAGCCATGAAACTAGTGAGGAGCGCATACTGGGTCGCGGTGAACCGCTTGTCGCACAGGCTCATCATGAAGGCCACGAAAGCCGCCGTTCCCATCCCCCCGGTGAGGTTCTCGATCCCGATGGCGGCAACCATGAGCGGATAGTTCTTTCCCACCAGGGCGAGGGCTGAGAAGGAAAGGTGGGGAATGGCCTGGAGAAAGGCGAAAATCCACAGGGACCGGTTGATGCCGATCTTGGCGATGATACTGCCCCCGACCAGGGTGCCCAGGATGGTGCTGATCAGGCCGAAGAATTTGTTGACCGTCCCGACGTCGGTTCTGCTGAAGCCGATGTCCAGCAGGAACGGCGTCGTCAGGGCTCCCGCCATGGCATCCCCGAGCTTGTACAGCATGATGAAGCAAAGCATTTCGACGGCGCCGGAACGCCTGAAATAGGACACCAGGGGACCCCACACGGCTTCCTTGAGACTCCGGGGCGGTACGACCGCCTCGGCCGGCTCCGGAGCCACGACGGTGAATGTCGTGCTCAGGAGCATAAGAGCCGCCATCAGGGCGTAGACCGTGTGCCACGGGATAAAATCGGAAATGATCAGGGCCAGGGCGCCCGAAATGAGCAACGCGATACGGTATCCGACCACCGTCGTGGCGGCGCCGGCTCCCAGTTCCTTTTCGCGCAGGACGTCCGCCCGGTATGCATCGATGACGATGTCCTGGCTGGCGCTGAAGAAAGCGATGCCCAACGCCAGAAACGCGGTGAGCCACGGGGCGGCGGATGGGGAAGACAGGCCGATGGCGAGTATTCCAAGAGCCAGCAGAACCTGGGTGATCACGATCCAGCCCCTGCGCCGGCCCATCAGCGGTGGCGTGAATCGGTCCATCAGAGGCGCCCACAACACCTTGACGGTATAGGGCAGGCCCACCAGCGAAAAGATCCCGATGACGCGGAGGTCCACCTTCTCCGTGGCCATCCAGGCCTGCAGGGTCGATGCGGTCAGGGCCAGCGGCAGTCCGGAAGAAAACCCCAGGCCCAGAAGGCTCAGCACCCGCCGGTTCCCGTAGACCTTGACCCAGTCCTTCATTCCTCATTCCTCGCCGGAGCTGTTTCTCCGCATTGCGATCGTGCTTCCCGTCCCCGCTCGAGACGAAGTCCCAACGGCACCGCGGGCCGACGCGATCGAAGATGCCCGCTCTTTCCATCGCCCCGGCTCCCGGCGGTATTCATCCGTGACCGGCGTGTCGAGATCTTTCGGTTCGGGGCGCCGGGTATCGCACTCTATCGGATATTCATTGGCGTGACAAACAAAAAGGGTTAAAGGATGTGCGGGGGCGAAGGGGCGGCTTGGCCGGAAGCAATGGCTTTGCAGGGGGAAGGCTGCCGGACGTCGGCGCCCGGGCGCTCTCTCGAAGCCGCCGGAACGGCTGAGCGATCAGGGAAACGAGGAATGCGGAAGGTCATGAAGAGTTGCGGAATCATCTCCACTTTGCAGGCATTGAGTCGGGACCCGGGGGCCGACGGCGCGGCCCTCTCCGAGGTGGTTCGGCGGTATCCCTTTCGCACCAACGAATACTACCAGGGCCTCATTCGGCAAACGGGCGATCCGCTGTGGCGTCAGGTCATGCCCGACGCCATGGAACTGTCGGATGACGCCGGTCTGCAGGACCCTCTGGCCGAGGAGGCACTCTCACCCGTGCCGAACCTGGTTCACCGCTATCCGAATCGCGTGCTTTGGCTGGTTTCCCACGAATGCGCGCTTCACTGCCGGTTCTGCACCCGCAAGCGACGGTGGAGCTCGCCGCTCCCCATGACCGGGGAATTGCTGCGCGACGGCCTCAGGTACATCCGCGAGAACCCGCAGGTGAACGATGTGCTGCTCTCCGGCGGAGACCCGCTCCTCCTCGATCCATCCAGGCTGGAGACGATCCTTGGGGAGCTGCGGCACATACCGCACGTCGCCGTTCTGCGCATCGGCACCCGCGTTCCGTGCGCTCTGCCGGAGCGCGTCACGGGCGAGCTTGCGACTATGCTGGCGCGACATCACCCGCTGTTTCTGAACATCCACTTCAATCACCCTCGGGAAATCACGGAGGAGTCCCGCAGGGCCTGCGCCCTGCTTGCCGACGCCGGGATTCCTTTGGGCAGCCAGACCGTGCTCCTGCGTGACGTGAACGACGACGCGCACGTTTTGGGCGAATTGTTCCAGACCCTGCTCGGTCTGCGGGTGCGTCCCTACTATCTCATGCAAATGGACCTGACGCGGGGGACCGCCCATTTCAGGACCCCCTTGAGCCGCGGGTTGGAGATCGTCGCCCGCTTGCGCAACCGCATCTCGGGCATGGCCGTGCCGCAGTTGGTGGTCGACCTGCCGGGCGGACTCGGCAAAGTGCCTCTGGTGCCCAACCGCATCGAGCACATTGGCGAAGATCACGTGGTGTTCCGGAGTTACCAGGGAGCGCCCTGCAGGTATCCCGTCCGGGAAGAGGAAGCCCGGGAGATGAGGGAAGTGCTTGGGATGGTTCGCGTTTGAGCGCAGAGCCCGCACCCGTTCAACCCTGGAGGCAAAAGCGCCGCCTCTAGGCCCGGGTCAGCCTGCGATACCTGATCCGGTGAGGTTGGACGGCTGCGGCTCCCAGGCGTGCCTTGCGATCCGCTTCGTATTCGGAGTAGTTGCCGTCGAACCAGACGACCGAGCTGTCCCCTTCGAAGGCCAGGATGTGCGTCACGATCCGGTCGAGAAACCACCGGTCGTGGCTGATAATGACGGCACAGCCCGCAAAGTTCTCCAGGGCGTCCTCCAATGCCCGCATGGTATTTACGTCGAGGTCGTTGGTCGGTTCATCCAGGAGAATGACGTTGGCCCCCTCCTTGAGAATCCGGGCAAGGTGGACCCGGTTGCGCTCTCCGCCGGAAAGCAGCCCCACCTTTTTCTGCTGGTCCGTTCCGGAGAAACCGAAACGGGCCGTATAGGCGCGCGAATTCACCTGGCGGGTACCGAGCTCAATGGTGTCCCGGCCCTCGGAGATGACTTCCCAGATGTTCTTCTCGGGATCCAGAACGTCGCGGGTCTGTTCCACGTAGGCGAGCTTGACGGTTTCGCCGAGCCGGATGGTGCCGGAATCCGGCTGTTCGGCGCCGGTGATCATTCTGAACAAGGTCGTTTTGCCGGCTCCATTGGGGCCGATCACTCCGATGATGCCCCCCGGCGGCAGGGTGAAGCTCATGCCTTCGACGAGCAGTCTGTCCCCGTAAGCCTTACTGACGTCGGCGGCCTCGATGACCACGTCCCCCAGCCTCGGGCCGGGCGGGATGTAGATTTCGAGCTCGCGGGCCCGTTTTTCATTGTCCTGTTGCAAGAGCATTTCGTACGAGTTGATCCTGGCCCTGGACTTGGCGTGACGCCCCTTGGGCGACATGCGGATCCATTCCAGTTCCCGTTCCATGGTCTTGCGGCGCTCGCTCTCCGCCTTCTCCTCCTGCTGCAGGCGGACCCGTTTCTGTTCCAGCCAGGAAGAATAGTTTCCTTTCCAGGGGATGCCTTCGCCACGATCCAGTTCGAGGATCCAGCCCGCCACGTTGTCAAGGAAGTAACGGTCGTGAGTCACCGCGATGATGGTACCGGGATACTGCTGGAGGTGGTGTTCGAGCCAGGCCACGGTTTCCGCGTCGAGGTGATTCGTGGGCTCGTCGAGGAGCAGGATATCGGGTTTTTGGAGGAGCAGGCGGCAAAGCGCAACGCGCCGACGTTCGCCGCCCGAGAGGATCCGGACGAGGGTATCGCCGGGCGGGCAGCGGAGCGCGTCCATCGCCATATCCAGCCGGGAATCCATGTCCCATGCGTCCATGGCGTCGAGCTTTTCCTGCACTTCGGCCTGCCGCCGGATGAGCTGGTCCATCTCGTCATCCGACATGGGATTGGCGAATTGCTCGTTGATGCCGTTGTATTCATTCATCAGGTCGACGGCTTCCTGCACCCCTTCCTCGACGACTTCCTTCACGGTCTTCGAGGAATCGATGAGCGGCTCCTGTTCCAGGTAGCCGACACTGTAGCCGGGCGAGAGAACGGTTTTGCCGTTGAACTCCCTGTCGACCCCGGCGAGGATGCGCAGCAGGGAGGTCTTGCCCGAGCCGTTGAGGCCGAGGACGCCGATTTTCGCTCCATAGAAATACGAGAGATAAATGTCCTTGAGGATGGGTCGCTTGTCGTAGTACTTGCTCACTCCCACCATGGAGTAAATGACTTTGTTCGGTTCGTTGCTCATCGAGTATTCCGGTCTCCGAGAAGATTCGTCGTGAACACAACACCTTGGCTCAAAACAGCGGGAGAATCCAACTGTTTCGCAAGGTGTGGAATGGGCGGGCACGCTGGAGCGCCGCCCCATTCGCCCCGATCGTCACCCCGGCTCACGCCGGAGCGACGCTCTGGGCTGATGGAGGGTTTCCCGGGACGACGGCGCGGCCTCCATTGCCGGACGAACGGTCTGGCAAAGCTTGCCTGCATCCCGGAAGGCGCCTCGTGCGGATGCTATTTTGCACCTTTGGACGTTTTTTTGGCTTTCTTGGCTTCCCTCTTCTCCTTGAGAGTCTTGGTGGGCTGTTTCTTGGCGTCTTTCTTGGTGTCTTGAGCCTTTGTCATACGTGCCTCCTTCGCGCTCAGGTACGTTGTCGACTCTGCGGCGACCAGCTTCCGGCTTCGGGCGCAACCCCGTCCTCTCTACTCCATCGGTGCGCGGGACCCGCCGCAAAAGAAGAAATGGGGGATTGGCTCCAAGAAAACGGTTTTCGGACGATCGGCCCCGCAATGGGGGCGGGAACCGCAGGCCGCAGGACACGGCCCGGCGCGGGCGTCCCGCCCACGGCGGTGCCGACATGCCCGGGGACCGCTTTCGGATGGCCGTAAAGTCTTAGGTATCATATTTGCTTTGATTTGATCAAACCTGAATGCGGCAAAACGACAAAGTTCGGCGAGGCGCCCCCGGGAAATGGAACCGGTCGTCTTATGGAGTAAGCTTTCCGCACAATGACGCCGTGTGCCGTGTCGGAATGAACCGGGCGAGATTTGAAGCGCGGGCGGGGTATTCCGGACCGACGGAGCTCGCGGCTTCCCGCTCGCGTCGCCGCGCCGCCCGGCTGAAATTCCGTGCGCGCCCGGCGTCCCGACCCGGGACATGCGGTGGGGCGAAATCCTGGGGAGGCCCCCGGGTCTCCGACCGACTTTGAGGTCTGCACCTTTCGGGGAGGCGTTCCGGCGCTACGGAACGCCCCCCGGAATTCGCCGGTCTATGCCGCAAAGCCCGCGGCGGCGGGTCCTTCAATCCGCCGCTGCAACCTGCGGTACACATATGAACATGCCAGGGACGATACGGGAACGGTGATCAGCAAACCCAGTCCGAGAGGAATGGCGCCGATGATGTTGATCACGAGGAGCAGGAGCAACAGGAGCAGCAGGTCCATCTTGACGTCCCTGGTCATGTTCCAGCTGGCGCTCAGGGACTCGATAGGTCCCATGTTCTTGTCCACGATGGCGAAAGTATAGAACATGAGCTTGATGATGAAAATGACTCCCGGGACGATGAGCAGCATAAAACCGATACCCACGGCCAGGCTGCAGATGATCGTCGCGATAACGTAGCTCAAGACAAGAGGGGTGCAACTGAAAAGCTGTTCGAACCCCGCCTTCCGCCCGTCCGCAAAAGCCAGGCAGATGCTCACGTATCCCATGGTGACGATTCCCTGCACGACCATGGAAATGACCCAGAAAATCAGGATGAGCAGAATGGAATTTCCCGCGATAATGCCCTGGAAGATTCCCGGTATCATCTCTATGACGATGGTCGCAAGCGTCAACAGAACGAAGAACCCCATGTTTGCCTTGACGGTTTGCCACCCGAAACTGATCGCCTCCCCGATGACGAATTCGGACCCGCCCGCTCCCGCAGCGCTTCGCAGTTGCGGTGCCTGAGGCGTCAGAGGCCGCAGGGGCGGTGGAGCTCCGAAGCTCTCCCCGGGCTTCCGTTCGGAAGCCGTAAACGATCCGGCACCCGGTGCGGGTTCACTTGCCGATTCCGTGGTCAGCTTGTCGAACATCGCGCCGCAGGTTCGGCATTCGGTTCCTCCCACCTGCTTGAATCCGCACTTGGGACAGGTGACCTCCTGCTCACTCCCCCCCGGAGGTTCGATCTTGAACCGTATTCCACATGGTTTGCATTTGCCCATCGCGCCTTTCGGAGAAAGGAGCCGCTCATCCACGTTGTACTCTCTGTTGCACTGGGGGCATCGTACGATCATTTTCCATCCTCTGTCTCAGCCGGGCAGAGCTGAAGTCTGCGGCCCAAAAAGCCGCCGACTGAAGTTCCGCCAGTCGCCGGCTCACGCCTGAAGATTCCTTGGGCATGAAAACTCACCTGCGCGGGGACACGCCCAATCACCTGTCCCTACATCCACATCACTGCAAGGGAACCTTTCACGAGTTCCCAAACTGTTTCCGAGCAACTGATCGGTTACGGCACCCGGCAAACCATCCCGTTTAGGGAGCGCGTGTCGCCGGCAACAAGGTATGTACCTTATCATTAAATCGTATTCATGAAGTGTGCCCAACAGTATTTTTTCGCTATATTTTCTTCAAATTCGGGCGGCGGACGTCCGGTATCACCGGTTCGAATCGGAAAAGAGCCGCCCGGCGCGTGTTCTTGTTCGCGACCATCATACTTGATAAATCGTAACCGCATGAATAATCATGGATATTTCCGAAACTGAAGCATTGCCCGAACGACGGTTCCAAGAAGGGACGTTCCGGCGATCCCCGAAGCGTCATTTCGGTGTTTCCCGGCGGAAAAGCCGGTTGGAATGCGGCGTCCGCAGACTCCTCGGTCGAGCGCGCGAGCGCGAAGTGCGCAAAATTGACACCGGACGGTCAAAATTTGTCACCGCCGGAACCGCCGCGGTCCGTCGGATGCCGCACGGGAAGCAAAGGAAATCCGCGAGGGCGTGCGGTGACGCATTTCGTAATGTTCGCAGCCGGGATTGAACCGATCCGCCGTGTGACTATCTTACGGATTATGAAAAACATCAAGCAAAGACCGATGAAAGCTTCGGTGAGGTTCTCGCACCGTGCGAGCAGAAAGGATTGAAGGGATTTGCACTGCCAACCGGCCCATCTCGGGCGAATGTTCCTATTTCGGATCGGGAGCGGCATCCGGAACCAGGACCGGCAGAGTCGCTGAAACGCGCGCCTGGAGTGTGTCCGCATCCCGGCTGTCGGGGACGAAGATGAAGGCTTCATCCTCGCCGAGGCCCGTCAGTTCGAAGTCGCCTTCGGTCCGCCATTCCCGCTCGTGCTTCCACGCACAGGACGGCGGTTCGTGGCGCTGAAAACGATGGCGGTCTTCCAGCGCGAGTCTCTGATGGAATCGTGCCGCGACGTACACTGCCGGCTTGCCTCCCCGGTTCCTTACGGAGGTCTTGCGGACCGCGATCCCATAGGGTTCGAACGTCCAACGGATCAGCGCGCGGCTCCAGTGACGGATGGACATCAGCTCCCACGGCGTCCGGGCGGACCAGGAAACCACGGGATCCGTGCCGCGGACGAGGCGGGTGCTCCCCCTTATCCGGCCTTCGGCGAGAATCCGCGAGAGGGTGTCCAAAGCGCTGTGACCTGAACCCGGCTCCCGTTCCAGGAGGCTCCGGAGATAGTCCCCACGGGACTGGCCGGGCCAGGGACCGGGGCAGGAACGGGTGTAGTGATAGACGTATTCATCCCTGCGCAGGTCCCGGGAGAGGAGGCGACGGCGTTTCCCCGCGCGATTCGGCAAGCCGGTCGCGGCGACGGTTACGGGGGGCGCGACGGAAATGCGCTGCACCCGGTGAATGCATTCCCCTGCGAGCTGGAAATTGCCCGCGTTGGCGGCCTGCCAGGCGGGAGGCATGACGATCCACCGGGCACGCGGCTGCAAGAACTGCTGGTCGAGGAGGGTTTTCAGGAGGTTTCCGCCGGACCGGATTTCGATGATGACGTGGAGGTCGGAGAGCAGCGCCAATAGCCGATCGCGGCATGCCATGCGGCGGGCTTTCGGACCACAGCGACCGGAGAGCATGCACGCGACGCCGATTCCTTCATGAGAGCGACCGGCGAATGCCTCCATGCCTTTCCGGGAGGCTTCGACGCCGGCGGCGGCGACGAGCAGCAGGGGGACGCCGCGGCGTACCGCATACGCCGCCGCCAGGTCATAAGTCAGGGTCCCCAGGCTCGATGCGAGGCCGACACCTTTGGAGACGACCGCGGGCAGGAGTTCCCTGACGGCTTTGAGCCATGTGCTCTCGGGCGAGGGCAGCCTTTCCTTGCGCGAGTTGAAGAATGCCGCCCACCCGGACGCGGCGAAAAGGGAGCCGAAGCCGAACAGGACCGGGGGACATTCGGGGACCTTCCCCGGGGCGAAGCCGTCCGGAACCCACACGGCGCCCCAGAATCCCCGTTTCAGGTACCGGTCCGCAAGGCTGCGGGCGGAGTCGAACGCCTCCGCGCGAAGGCTCGAGGCGACGAAATGCTCCACGACCCAGTGTTTGAGGGCTGTATCGCCGCGGGCGGCGGTGCGCAGCCACTCGGCAAGGAATCCATGGACTGGCGGGTCGTTGGGAGGGGGCAGCCGGGCGCAAAGACAGTCGATGACGCAGACCGCGCGAAACTCGTCCGGATCGAGAAACCGGACAAGCCTGTCCAAGCTCGACGGTCCGGTGCGTAACCGCGGGGAGGGGGTGGCAATGGTTGTTCCGGTACCGTCAGGCATCTTCCGACCTCGCCGTCGGCGTTCCACATGCCCCGACCCGGCTGGCGTCCGTGAGAAGAGACGCGAACATCGATCCGGTCGGCGGGTGAACGTTGACGTTTCGGATCGGGTTCAGTATGTTCCACAAGCTGCATGCGAACCGGGAACGAGCGGCCGGGCTTTTTCGAACGGGGAAGCCCTTCGCGGCTTACCCGGGAAGCGATCGGGAACGCAGGGACCCGGCAGTCCGTCATAATATACCATACAAGGGGAGGGGTTTGAATGAAACTGGGAATCATCGGACTGGGGAGATCCGGCAAGACCACGATTTTCAATGCGCTGACCCAGCGAAGCGGCGAATCCGTTCCGCCCGGAGGCCACATGGTGCCCGTGCTTGGGGTCGTCCCCCTTCCCGACGTCCGGGTGGATTGGCTGACCGGGCTCTACAGGCCTAAGAAGAGCACCTACGCCCAGGTCACCTACATGGACCTTCAGGGTATGCCCGGGGTGGTCGAAAACAAGCACGAGTACATGGCCCACCTGCTCGCGCACATGCGGGCCATGGATGCCTTCCTCCTGGTGGCGCGCAATTTCCCCGATGATGCCCTGGGAGAACCGAACGTGGCGCGGGATCTGAAAGAGCTCGAGGACGAATTCCTGATCGCGGACCTGGCCACCATCGAAAAACGCCTCGAGAAGCTGGCAATGGAGGAAAAGCGGGGCAAGCGGATCCAGGGGCCGGAAAAGGAGCTCCTGGCGGACTGCGCCGAAGTCCTCAATGCCGAAAAACCTCTTCGGACCAGGCCGGATCTCGCCGGTGTGCCCGAGCTCAAGGGATTCGGCTTCCTGTCGGCAAGGCCCCTGCTGGTGATCGTGAACAATGCGGATGAAGACGACGTCCTGCCGGCCTTCCCCGTCGTATCGGCCGAAGCCATGGTGGTGAGGGGAAAACTCGAGATGGAGATGGCCCAGTTGCCCGAATCGGAAGCCGAGGCGTTCCGGAAGGATTTCGGCATTGCCGAATCGGCCCTCACGCGAATCATCCAGCACTCCTACAGTCTGCTTCGCCTCGCCACGTTCCTGACCGTGGGCGAGGACGAAGTGAAGGCATGGACCATCACCCGGGACCTCCCCGCACTCGAAGCCGCAGGCGCGGTGCATTCCGACATCCAGAGGGGATTCATCCGCGCGGAAGTGGTTGCTTTCGAGGATCTGCGTCGAGCCGGCGATTACGCGGCGGCCCGCAAATCGGGCGTCGTTCGGCTTGAGGGGAAAACCTACAAGGTTCAGGACGGGGACGTCATCCACTTTCGGTTCAATGTCTGATCCACGGGCGTGATCGCACGCCTGGATTCAGCGCCGGCCGCAATCCGTCATCCCGGTTGGCCGTTCAATCGCAGCGCCTGAAGAAGGAGGTCGTCCACCCCGTCGAACAGGTCCCGGCACACTCCGCCGTGATCCATCCTGCGCCCGAAAAGATGTCCCCTCAGCTCGTCAACGGTCTTGTCGATAGTGCCGAGCTTGGTGAGGACGCGGTTCTGCGCGGCACGTTTTTCTTCAAGGAGGAGACGCCGGGCAAGGGTGCAGAAGGAGCGCACCTGGCTCTCAAGGCGCCCCGCGGGTTCTTCCCATGGATCGGGATCGTCCGGGATTCCCGGGGATCGGGACGCCTCCGCGAAGAGCGACCGGAGGGCAACGGCCATGCTGCCGTATTCCAGTCCTCGGATCCCCCGGCGCCAGTTGAGCAGCCAGTCGGTTCGCCATCGCCAGAAGAGGTGCCGCTCTCCGAACTCGATAAGGGCTTCGGCGGACTCCTTGGCGCTCTGCAGCAGCCGGAGCGCCCCCTTGCCCGGCGGGGCGGAGAACCGCGCCGCAGGAGCTTCGGGCGGGCTCTTCGGGCCGGAGTCCCGCGATGCTTCGAGGTCGAGGAAAACCAGCAGATTGTGAAAGAGCCGGTTGCCCCAAAGATCCCCCGGTGTTTCCAGGTGCGGATAGGACAGGACGAGTCTGCCTCTGCCCCGTCGGACCTCGACGATGGCGGGATGCCCGAGAAGGCGGCCGGGATCGAGGTTGATTCCGTAGGATCGTTCCCAGCGCGGCCATGAAACGGCTTCGTTTTTCATGTCCGTCACCGTCAGATCCGCCACGCAGAAATCGTTCCCCGCTTTCCAGTAGGAGGCGAGACACAGGGATTCAGCCGTCGCTTGCCATTTGAACTGAGATGGCCACCAGATCGAAACCGGGATGGTTTGCGGCAGACCCTTCCATGCCGGGTGAGCGGTTTCGGATCGAATCCAGACGCCCCCACTCGCGCTGGGGAGCCGCTCCCTGACCGGCATCCTTTCGATTGGAACCAAGCCCAGGGCGGGGGGACTGGAGAGGGCCAGGCCCGCGCCGCCGCAAAACCCCAGGTAGCCCCCGCCTGCTGCGATAAACTCCCCGATCCGTTCCTTTCCGGCGCCTTCGAGGGCCTTCACCTTGTGGGAGGCCCAGCCGCCCGGCACCAGCAGGGTGTGGTAACCGCCAAGGGCCCCCGCGGCAACATCGGATGCGCCGAGGACGTGGTGGGACACTCCGAGCCGATTGAGCGTCTCGACGCAGATCAGCCCCCAGACCATGGACTGGTCCCAGAGCAACGCCACCGGAGCGCCTCGCCAGGGAGGGAATCCGGCGGCGCGGGAATCACTCCGTTGTGTCTTCTTCATGATCCAGTTCCAACAACCCCGATTTCTTGAGGGCGGCCACTCCCCCTTGAACGTTGACGGCCTCGCACAGACCGGCCGTTTCAAGCTGCCGCAAGGCTTCGTACGACCGGGCTCCCGAATTGCAGAGGACGAACAGCCGTTTGTCCCGGGGAACCTCCGCCATGCGTTGTTTCAAGGTTTCCTGGGGAACGTTCAGCCACCGCTCTCCGAAATACGCCACGAACGGGGCCGCGTTGGCCGGGCCCCGCACGTCGAGGCAAACGGCGTCGTCGGCTTGCGCATCGAGGAAGCATTTCTCGAATTCTTCCGGGTCGACGGGCCGGTTGATGCCGTCGAGGATGTTCTCCGCGGTGTTTGCCGCAGCATTCACGATGTCCAGCGCGGAGGCGAAGGGCGGCGAATAGGCCACTTCCATATTCGCCAGGTCTTCGAGCAGCGGTCGGTAGGGGAGCATGGCGGCGATGGCGTTGATTCTTCCCGTGAGCGCGTCGCCGTTGCGGGCGATCCCCTGCGCGCCCAGCACCCGGCGTGTCTTGCGGTCGGCGATCACCTCGAGGTACATCAGATCCTGGGTGGGATAGAAGTGAGCGCGATCCGCCTGGACGACGAGTGCCCGGGCGGCGTCGAATCCCTCGTTAAGGGCTGTGTGCAGCGGTATTCCCGTGGAAGCGACGGCCAGATCGAAGATCTTGATCGAGAAACTTCCGACCACGCCGTTGAAAGTGGCGAATCCCCCGGCTAGGTTGGTGCCGATCACTCTACCCTGACGATTGGCGAGAGAGCCCTGGGGAAAGAAAACCGGCTTGCCCGTGACGAGGTGCAGAACTTCGATGCAATCGCCTCCCGCATAGATGTCCGGGTCCGAAGTCTGCAAGCGGCGATTGACCACGACGGCCCCGCGCGGTGAGGTCACCAGCCCCGCTTCCCGGGCCAGGTTTGACTTCGGGCGGACACCGATCGAAGCGATCACCAGGTCCGCTTCGATTTCTCCTTGTGAGGTGGCCACCGTCAACGCGGACGTTCCACCGTTGCGGCGAATGGCTTTTACCGTTTCCCGCAGCCGAATCGAAACGCCCTTCTCCTCCATGTGCTTTTGCACCATGCGCGCCAGACCCCGGTCGAGAACGATCGGAAGGACCTGGTCGGCGATCTCCACCACGGTGGTTTCAATGCCCCAGAGATCGCTCAACGCTTCCGCCATTTCACAGCCGATGGCGCCCGCGCCGATGATGAGCGCCTTGTTCACCTGTCCTTTGGCGATCCTTTCCTTGACCGCTATGGCCGATGCGATGTTGGACACGCCGATCACTTCAGGCAGGTCGACGCCGGGAATGGAGAGGCGATTGGGTTCGCTGCCCGTGGCCAGTACGAGCCGATCGTAGGGCAGGTCCTCTTCCAGTCCCGAACGAAGGTCCTTCACGCGGACCGTTTTCGCCTTGCGGTCGATGGACAGGGCGCGGGTGCGGGTGCGGACCCGGACCCCCTTGGCATCTTCGAAGAACCGGGGCGTGCGCTCCATGTGGTAACTCGTGCTCATCAGTTCCTTGACGTCGCTCACGTCCCCGGAGATAAAATAGGGAATGCCGCATCCGCCGTAGGAAATGTACTCGTCCTGATCGACCATCACCACGTCCGACTCCGGATGAAGCCTCTTCAGGCGGCAGGCCACCTTGGGCCCGAGCGCGACGGCCCCGATAACGACAACTCGCTTCGCGTTCATTTCATTGCACCTTCACATTTCGTTCAGTCATTCCCGAAAGGGCGTATGGCACCGCACTCGGGACAGGTCCAGTTGATGCCGTTGCAGGTCATGCCCCAGAAGTTCTCTTCCATGCAGTCCGGGCAGATCATAAACCCGCAGGGACAGGTCCAGCAAAAAAGCTGCTCCCGGCTGCACAGCTCACAAACGTATTTTTTCGCGCGGCGCCACCTGCCCGTCTTTCTCATGTCCTTGCCGATCGTGTTCTCCATCCTCGCATCCCAAATCCAGATGGTCTCTCCAAGAGCTCCCATTTCTTCCGGTCCCGTCCCGAACCCTGTTATGAGGCTGCCGGAACGACCTTCAAGCCGCGAGAACCGCGGTGGGCCCGGGAGTTCACAAGCCCATGGGCCCCTCCATTCCAGGCACAAGTATTTCCTCAGATTTTTAAGATAACACGATGCTTGTGGCCATTCCACCGATCATCGCGGAACGCGGAATATTCCGGGGGCTGCATTGATTCACACATCGGCGGACGGCCGCGGAATCACGAAGGAATCGGCGGCGGGATCGGGGCAGTGCGTTCCATGACAACCCGAGGGCAACCGGCGAGGGATTGAGACGGGCCGAGCCTCACAAAGGCAGCCTGCGAACGGTGACCAGCGTGATGTCGTCGTTTTGGAACTGTCCGCTTTGGTACGACGTCAAGGTCTCTATCAACCCGTCGCAGATGCCTTGGGCAGTTCGATGATACGATGCCGCCAAGACCTTTTCCAGCCCTTCAAGGCCGAACAGATTCCCTTCCGAATCCACGGCGTCGGTAACCCCGTCGGTAAAAATAAGCATGACATCCCCGGGAACGAGTGTGATGGTCTGCTTGTCCAGTGCGGGAGTGGGGAAGACCGCCAGAGGTTGACCCAATCCCGGCGGCGGTGTCAGGACGGCTTCGCCGCCACGGCAGATCATGGGCAACGTATGCCCGGCCCGGGCATAGTCGAACTTGCCGGTGACCCGGTTCAAGACGCCATAGAGCACCGTTACGAACATCCCGGCATCGTTCATCTCCAACAGGTGCCGGTTGACACCCTTCAACGCCTTTCTGGGGGATTCGCTCCGTCTTGCCTCGGAGCGCATCAGGCTGCGAGTCATCGCCATGAAGATTGCCGCGGGGATGCCTTTGTCGGAGACATCGCCAATGGCAATACCCAAGTGATCTTCATCCAGTGAAACGAAATCGAAGAAGTCTCCCCCAATGACGCGCGCCGGGGCCATTCTCGCTCCAAGCTCATATCCGGGAACTGAAGGCAGCTCGCGAGGGAGCATGCTCATCTGGATTTCCAGGGCGACCTGCAGTTCGCGTTCCAGCCGTTCCTTCTCGATGATCTGCGCCTGGGCCGCCTTCAGGTTTTCATAAGCCTCGTTCAGTTGACGATTCTTCTCCTGCAGATCGCGAATAATGGCATTGTCCGTGTCGCGCAGGCGCAGGCTGAGAGTGCGCGCGATTTCCTGGCCGATGGCCGGTCTCCGGTTGAGAAGGAATTCGAAATCCCCGCGTTCCATGAGCAGCAGGCGGGTTTCGGTGGCGCCGACGATACTGGCCGTTCGCAATCCATCCGGGTCGAGGAGGCTCATTTCACCGATGTAGTCTCCCGGCCCCCGGACGTTGAGCAGCCGCTCGTCGGGCGTTCCCATGGCCTTTCTGACTTCGACCCGCCCCTCGAGAATGACATAGAAACATTCTCCGGGGTCGCCCTCGTTGAAAAGCACTTCACCCGCCTTGAGCTGCACCGGCCGGAGGCGGTCCAGCAAATGCTTGATCTCTTCGGGACGAAGGGATGAGAATATCGGTATTCTGGAGAGGATGGTCGCTTCCAAAGGGTTCCTCGTCTTCTGGAGCCGGGGCGGCAAGACTGCACCGCGACCCTTTCTGCAGGAGGTTCGAGTGGTTGCTAAGGGGGCTTGCACACCGGCCGGGTGTTCGACCGATTTGCGGTCTACTCCCCCGATTTCAAACCGGCATTCCTGGTTTCGGCGGGGATACAAACTGAAAAAAGCGCCCGCGGCGCATCCGGTGCGAGGGGAGAAGGCCGTTACCCAAGGATAACCGGAATGCATAGCGAGTCGTGACACAAGTATTATTAGCTGATAGCCGAGCGGGACTCAACAAGATTTCCGCCCATCACCGCGGAATTCGGGAACTGCTCCAAGAAGAAAGCAAGGAAGAGGTAAATGCATGAAATTTCATGATATTTAAAATGGATCAGGCACAATCTCCTTGCATCCTTTCTTCTGCTGAGATAATAGATCGAGTATCCGCTTGAGGCGCTGTGTATGCACGCTGAACCAATTCGCTGCATGAATGGACTTCGCGAATCCACTGACTGCTCCAGGTCCGGCGGATGACGGGTTTTGCCGATATCGAAACCCGACGCGGTGCCTTGGGAACCTATCGGTCAGGCGGGCGTTCCCGATTCCGCACCACTCCCGAAGGGCTTCTCCTCCGCGACGATTCTCCATCCCAGCTGCGCCGTCGCCATCCGATTTCCCGTACAAACCTTCTCCAGGGCCGGATGAGCTGTCGTGCCTCCTTGTCGGCCTTCAGACGAAACCGCCTGCCAAAGGTGCCGGACCAGGAGGAATCGATGTCCCTGGCAGGAGGAAGCCGGGGTCTTTCACGCACGTGAATTCAGAGGAAAAGACGCATGCTTCGGTTTGATCGCGAGAGATTTCATTCCCGGATCGTACTGCCCGATGGAGCTCCGGCGGACCGCCTCATTGAAATCCGCACTCACCCCATCACGGGACGCACCTGCAGGATCACCTACAGCCGCGGAGAGGAACGCGAACCCGGTGCGGAGACTTTGCCCGCGCCGCCGCCCTTTGCCGGGGAGCGGGATAAGTGCCCGTTTTGTCCTGCACGGGTCTCCACGAGCACGCCGCGGTTACCGCCCGAGCTGTGCGCACAAGGACGCATGACCCGGGGGACCTCCACGCTTTTTCCCAATCTCTTTCCATACGGCCGCTATTCGGCGGTCAGCCTCTTCGACGAAGCACATTTCGTGGAGATCGGCACGGCAACCCTGCAATCCTACACGGACAGTCTCCTCAACTGCCGGGACTATCTGCTGAGGGTCCTGGCCTACGATTCCGAGGCGATCTTCATGGCCATCACTCAGAATCACCTCCCCTCGGCCGGCGGTTCCATGATCCACCCGCACCTGCAGGTCCAGGCCGACCGCACACCCGCCAATTGCCAGCGATTCCTGCGCGGCCGCGCAATGGAGTATCGCCTTGAAACGGGTACACGCCTTCTTTCCGACTACCTGCAGTATGAGAAGCGGTCGGGGGAGCGCTATATCGGCGCCGTCGGCTCATGGCATTGGCTGGCCGCCTTTGCTCCCGAAGCCTTTTTTGAAATATGGGGCATTCTGCCCGGCGTCAGCTCCCTGCGGCAGGTTTTGGACGACGACTGGCGGTCGTTGGCCCGGGGCATCCTGAACGCTCAGAAATTCTACCGCAGTCTCGGCCGCAACGGGTACAACCTGGGATTGCTGCTCCTGGAAGACGGTTCGGACGATCTCGAGCTCCGGGTGGTCCTTGCCGTGCGCGGCAACTACGCGCCCTGGGTGCGCAGCGATTTCACGGGGTTCGAGGTGATGCTGGGGGATATGGCCACCTTCACGGCTCCGGAGCTGACCTGCGAGAGGGCGCGGCCATTCTGGGAGGATCGGGTTTTGCCCATGGATGCCGAAAGCCGATGAGGTCATGGCGCCGAATGAAGCACGGGGCGGGCGCAAGACCGGGAATGCGGCCTCCCGGACCGGATTGCGAGATGAGAGCGGCGGGAAACCTCCCCATCATCCATTATCAGGTGGGGAATTCTGCGAGACTTTCACGCCGCGATTGCCCAAAACGGGGTTTCCCGGCGGGATGGGGACGGGAGCGACTCGGGCCGCGAGAGTGGGGGGACGCTTTGAGTGCTTGTCCCCGATACAGTCAGCCCACTCGGATCGCCGGCACGGCCGAGCCGTGCCCATCCTGTGATCTTGCTCCCGGGTCTGTGCGGTTCGCGGGAACGACGAACCGGACTCCGGCGGGCGCCACCGGACACCGAAGGGCTTCAGGGACGCAGCGCTAAATCAGGCTCACCCCGACGTTTCCCCTGCAATCGGGGCAATGCCGGGCGTGTTCGACGATCAGGCTCGATTCCCATTGGTGAATGAGGGTGCAAATCTCCTGGATCACCATGCGGGCGAGATCGGGAAACTGTTCCAGGGTTCGCTGGAACTTGTCCCGGGCGAAGATTACGCATCGCATGCGCGTCAGGGCTTTCAGGGAATAGAGCCGCTTGGCCGGGCAGAGAAGCGAGAGTCCCCCGAGGAAAGTGCTTTCCCCGTACTCTCTCACTTGCTCGCTCGTCCCGTCAACGGTCAGCATCAGTCCGGCTTTTCCCTCCAGGATGAAATAGGCGTGTTCGTCCGTGTCCCCCTCCGTGAAAAGGAATTCGCCGGGTTTGAAGACTTCCCGTGTACACAAATAAGCCAGAACCTTCTGGGCTTCCATGGGCAAGCCGGAGAATACGGGAATCTGAAGAAGGATTTCCAGGTTTTCCTGGTATTCGCTAGGCGGATGCCCGCGGTCCGTGTACGAGTTCATAGAGCAATCCCTTTCTGGAAATCAGTTCGTCGTATGCCCCAAATTCGGCAATCTTCCCCGCCTTCATCACGGCGACCTTGTCGAATCCCTTGATGGTGTCGAGGCGGTGAACCACTGCGATCAGCGTGCTCTTGCCCTTCCAGCGGGTTTCCAGGAGGTTCTGAATCCGCTTCTGCGAAGCGTTGTCCAAGGCCGAGGTGGCTTCATCCATCACGAGTATGGGCGGGTTCTTCAGGAACACCCTGGCGATAGCAAGCTTCTGACGCTGGCCCCCCGACAAGCGGTCGCCCTTCGTGCCCACATTGAATTCCATCCCGATTTCAACCACCTTTTCAAGGAGGTCCTCCTCCACAAGCAGATGTACAATGCTCTGACCGATGCGTTCCTGTGCTTTGGGATGATCGGAGGTCTGCTTGCCGAAAAGAATGTTGTCGAGAATGGTCTGGGTGTATATGTAGTCGTTCATTGCATAAGAGGTCACCGCTTCGGGCCGCTCCCGCGATATCTTGTCCTTGAACAGGTGGCGGCCTTCCAGGATAAGGTTTTCCATCATCGGCGGCAGGGCGATGAGTTTGTGAACTCCGGGCGTGAACCTCAAAGCGAGCCTGAGCAGCATCAGCCGGTCCTCTTCGCGGAGTTCGTGCAGGTGAACGTTTTCCATGCGATTGACGAGCGCCCTGGTCTCGGCGAATTCGTCCGAAGTGACCGGCGTGTTGCGGAAAAAAACCTCGTCCGGCGGAAGATTGCCCAGGATATCAACGGTCATGGAGGCCAGGTCCCGGCCGAGGCTGATGAGCGGATTCCTGAGCTGCGCCTCGTCCAGAAAGTCCAGGAAATACCTGTTTTCGGGAAGCCGGTCGATCATGAATTCGTCCAGATTCGGGCTGCCGAAAATCAGATTTGCGGCGATGCCGGAATAGGTGAGATAGTGACGTTCATCGAAAAATTCGAAGTAGTCCGCAAGCTCCTCGCCGTATTCCTCCTGGAAGTTGTGGCGCACCCGGATCAGCTTCTCCACCAGCTCGGCTTCGCGGTCCCGGTGGAGAATCGTGTTCAGTCCGAAACGCAGCACGTCCGCGAAGATGCCAACCTGCTGCAGAACCTGGATCATCTCATCCAGCGTGGGAAGCTCTTCGGGGTCCTCATTCTTGCCCAGCGCCGCCTCGCATGAGTAGAGCAGGTTTTCGCGGATGGTCCCGTCGAATATGAATGGGGACTGGGCCACGATGCCCATGTTTTTGGCCATATCCATCTTCGTCAGGTCCGACACCTCGTGACCGTCGATCTCGACCGTGCCCCCCGTGTACTTGTGGAGCTGGCTGATGCAGTGAGCCAGGGTGCTCTTCCCGCTCCCCGAAAAGCCGACCAGGGCCAATTGCTCTCCCGGCTTCAGCTCGAGGTTGATCTGTTTGAGGAGCTGAATGCCGCCGGGTACCGTGAAAGACAGGTCCCTGGTCGTGACTTCACCCTTGAACGCGTAAGGTTCGCGATCCGGCGGTTCGAGCAGGTGCTCGGGCGCAACGTCGAAGTATTCCATGATCCGCTCGTAGCTGACGCTTGCGTCCTGGTAGACCTGGTAGAATTCCATGAGCTCCTTCCATGGATCGTAGAGCTTCTCGTAGGCGGACAGGAACGCCACCAGGGCTCCGAGGTCGAACCGGCCCTGGATGGCAAGATAGCCCCCGACGAGAAACAGGATGAACGGACCGAGATTCTGGAACAGGTTGTTCAGGACTTTGACCCCGTTCTTGTAGAGGATCCAGATCACCCTGACCCTGAAGAGCTGGTCGACCAGTGCCCCGTACTTGCGGTTCTCGATGCGGAAGCTGTCGTTCCCGTGGATTTCGTGGATCCCGGAAATGGCTTCATCCACCTTGCTGCTGATCTTCCGCGTGATATCGACCCGCTGCTTGTTCGCCTTGTTGGATCGTTGCTGGAGCTTCGGGACGAGATAGATGACAATGGGGTAGGTGGCCAGGCTCAATACTGCGAGCAGGGGATTGAGGTAAAACATGTATGCGCCGAAGGCAAGCAGCGTGAGCAGGTTGATTGCCGGGGTGCTGATGGCGGCGCCGACGAATTCCCCCGCATTGGCCACCTCGGTCACCAGCGACGACACCACCATACCGGGCGAGGATTTCTGAAAAAAGCTGAGGGGGAGTGTAAGGATGTGTTCGTAAAGCCCTTTTCGGATACGGTTGAGGGCTTCCTGGCCGATGTGCGTCTGGAGAACGGTCGTGACGTACTTCAGACCGCTGGCGAGAAGCACCGCCGCCAGGTACAATCCGCAGTAGAGAAAGAGCAGGTCGACTTTCCTCGCTCCGATGGCCTGGTTGACGATTTTTTTCTGCATTTCCAGCGGAAACACCCTGGCTGCGACGGTAATCAGAATCAGCCCCAGCAGAAGCACCTGAAGCTTCATGTTGCTGGTCTTGACCCAATAGGACAACGGGCGTTTGGTGATCATCGGAACTCATTCCCCCTGGAGTTATCGGGTGCAATCGTCAAATGCGCATGCACGATTCGGGAGCCGGCATGGCTGTGATCCGATCCGGGTCGGCCGCTTTTACACCGGAACAGATTGGCGGTGAGAGCGCTTCTTCCGAGCGACACGCGCGGCATCAAGACCCGAAAGGAAGCACCCGCTCGTTTTCCTTACTGTGTGAGCGTTCCCCCATGTAAATACAATGACCCCGGCAAAGACACAATGCATTACTTATCGATTGACCGGTTCGGGGGCATCCTTTATGATTTCGAAGGGTAAGATTATGTCGCATCGGGCTGCGGAAGCGTTCAAAGGGGCATGCATGACGGCCGATGAGGTTTCCTTTCGCGTCGAGGGCAATTTGTCCGAATTGGACCGTCTTGCCACGATCGTCCATCGTTTCGGGGAAGAACACCATCTTCCGGACAAAGTCGTGTTCGCGCTGAACCTCGCCCTGGACGAACTCATCACCAATACCATCAAGTACGGTCGGAAAGAAGACGGCAAGTACAACATCATGGTCGGTCTCGCCTGCGCGTCCGGGGCAGTCACGCTGACCGTGGAGGATGACGGCGCCCCTTTCGATCCGCTCCAGGCCGAGGAGCCCGATATCACCTGTCCCATCGAGGAGCGGGAAATCGGGGGAATGGGACTGCATTTGCTGCGCAGGCTGATGGACGAAATCAAATATGAACGGCGCGATGGCAAAAATCTGATCCGGATGAAGAAGATTTTCGAGCCTGCATCCTGAAAAACCGGTCAGCCGTTGGGGGAGAAGACGAATGGAAGTGGATGAAAGGAAAGAGAACGGAATCACCATTCTCGTCCTGAAAGGGCGCCTTGATTCGAATACATCCGACCAATTCGGAGAAAAACTGTACAGCCTGATCCAGGCCGGAGAAAACAAACTGGTTCTCGACCTGGGGGGAGTCGACTACATATCGAGTGCCGGGCTCCGTGTGATCATCAAGTCGGTCAAGGATCTCAAACGCATCGACGGGCAGCTCTGCCTGTGCTCGATGAAGGACTACATCCGGGAGATTTTCGATCTGTCCGGTATTGCGACGATACTCCCGATACACCCAACCCTGGAAGAATCGCTCCACGCCCTCTGATCGCACACCGTAGCGTGCTTCCGGGTCTGACCCGGCACGCCACATGCCGACGTGTGTCCGCAGACCGGCGGGCTGCCGATTCCCCGAACGACGGGTGAGCGAACCGGATGTCCCGATACGAGGGAGCGGCGAAACCTCCTCATTCTTGCAGCATGCCGGTTCGGCGGGTGTTCCGACCCCGGGCCGCGCCGTCGCCTCCGCGTGTTCCCGCGCATCGCTCCCCCCCCTTCACCGACCTTGCGGCAATCCTCAGCCGACACACGCCCGGAGTTCTGCCGATTTATTGTCTCCATACCCGGTGTTTGGGGGTGTTTGGGGGTTTCCCCTTCCGGTTCTATATGTTAAAGGGTAGCATTCGAATCCGGGCTTTTGAAATATGGATTGGCTTTGATCAAGGCTTCAGAGCGATTTCCGTGGTGGTGCGAACCGGGGCGGGCGCTCCCGTGCAACCCGCGGACTCGGTTCTGCCCGCCTGCAGCCGATGGGCCGTTGACATTGCAATCGATTACTCTTAAATAATGGCTACCAAATAATAACAGGAGGAAGATTGATGATCAGCATCACTACGAAGGCCGAAGAGGTCCTCAAGGACTACTTCAAGGAAAAGGAAATCGTTCCCATACGTGTTTTCCTCCAGATGGGAGGGTGAAGCGGTCCGTCGTTGTCTATGGTTCTGGATGAACCTAAAGAGCAAGATGAAGTATTCAAGATCAACGGTTTTACCATGGTGATCGACAGGGAACTGCTGGGCAAGGTCAAGAGCGTGAACGTGGACTATGTGGTTCACCCGGGCATGGGTGCAGGTTTCAAGCTGACCGCCGAGGTGCCGGTGGGCGGCGGGGGGTGCGGGTCCACATCGTGCCACTGCTAGGCAGCCGCTGCATGGCTGAGTGCCCTTGATGTCCCGCGGCGTAATGCGTTCGCTGTATTGGCGGGCTTGAGCCCGACGTGCCGTTCTGCGAGGGTTCGAAGGCCGGCGTGGGTCTCCAGCCGGTTCGCCGTTGTCGGGAACGTCGCCGGGACTCAGGCCGACTGCGCGCGTGAAGATCAGCATCATTGAAGCAGAATTGCGGGAAGACTACCCGGAGGCCGTCATACGGAGGTGTGACGGCCTCATTTTATCAGAAGCCGCCCCGAGCTGACGGCGCACAATGCACTGTGAATTGCGCCCCGGCGGGGCGTTTTCTTTTCATGGGCAGTCGGGGTTTTCCGAAAGGCTTTCCGGTCCGGGCTCTTCGCCGCGGCAAGGGCCGTCCTCTTGAGGGGGCGAAGACCCAGGCGCACGGCGCAGCGAAGCTTGTGTGACGGGTGAAGGCGAAGAGGCCGGTATTCGACGGCTCGTCGGCAGGCGGGGCGAGAGCGCGTCGGGGGGAGCGGTTCCGGTCCGCGCGGGACGTCCGGTACCCTTTGCCTGACGTTCTCGGGCTCATGGTTGATGGCCGGGCGTATTCCCTCACGGGTCGGCGGGGGCGACCGTATTGAAATTTCTCCGCAAAAGCTGAAAGATTTGGTACAGTGACAACGCGAACGGCAGCCGGCAACGCTCCCGTGTTCATGGTGGAATCACCGCTGGTGACGGCAGGCTCGGAAATGGAGCGCGGGTGGGGACGTTTGCGGCGACAAGGGATAGCGCGCGGGAACCGGAGCGTGTCGGCGACGACACGGGGCCGGAGGAGTCGCGAGAGTCGGAGTGACACCTGAGCACGCGAAAGGATACGATGTGAAACGCACCGATCCAATGAACTGCAGACAGGTGAGAGCGAAACCGGAGGCACAGGGCCGGCGGGTCGGCGGGAGGTCCTTACTATTCGTCCTGATCGGCGTACTCTGTGTGCCCTTTCTGATCGCCGGAAAACAGACGGGTGACGCAGAAGCTCAGAAGGCAGCCGTGAATGAAGGACAAACGTCCGGAGAGCAGGTTCTCCCGGTGAATCAACTGGTAGTGGAGCAAGGGAGCGAGTTCTCGCTCACTCTCAAGTCAAACGCGAGCACTGGATTCCAGTGGAGGCTCGCGGCCCCTCTGGACGAGAGCATTCTGAAGCTGGTGGGCTCCGAGTACAAGGCATCGTCCGGCAGACGGATCGGAGAGGGAGGAACGGAAGTGTGGACGTTTCAGGCGGTAGGCGTGGGGATGACCTCCATCCGCTTGGAATATCTACGTTCCTGGGAAAAGGGAGTGCCCCCCGCGAGGACGGCCGTTTACTCGGTCGTGGTGAAATAAGAGGGAAGCCCCGACGAGTGGAGCCCGTGTGCTCGCGATACTCCGCCTGAACGTGGCGGGGGTAAGCCCTGAGGGGTAAGGATCAGGCCCCGATCCTCCCGGCCCGTTCGCGGAAACCGTCACCGGCCAGTGCGGATGAAAGCTCGGTGACGTGAGTTCCCAGACGTTCTTCCAGGAAGGCGATCTCTTCCTTTTCGACCATTGCTTGAGGCAGCACGATTTCCGCCAGAGCGAGCCATTCGTCTTCGCTGAAGCTGCGCAGCACGCTCATGACCTCTTTGGCCGAGGGCAGCTGCGGCAGCTTTTCGCTTTTCCGGGACCAGGCATTCACGAATCCGGCGATGACCCCGTCGAGGATGTGAGCGCCGGCCCAGGCGAGATCCCCCGTCCCTTCCCAGCGATCGAGGCGCATGCGCATGCTGAGGTTCAGAAAGAAATGGGCAATGCCGATCCAGATCGCCTGGGGAGCGTTGTCGAGAGCGAGCAGACTGCGGTAATCCCGGGCCGTGATCAGCCGCACGCGGAGATCATCGCCCTGGAGGCGGACCACAAAATCACCGGCTGCGTGATGCCACGGGTATATTTGCCGGAAGTCCCGGGTATCGAGACAGTCGGTCAGGATTGCCGAGGCACCGCCGTACAGTATCCGTTCCTGTTCCGCGTTCAGGAACAAGTCGTCCCGGGTCCCGGCCCAGACCCGGACTGCCGGGCCCTTCCGAGGCCCCCCGCGGGAGGTATGGAACTCATGGAAATCCTCGAACCATTCGAGGATAGACAGCATGAACGGCCTGGGCGGAGCGGAACCGTCCCGGTACGTTGCCTCTCCGAGAAGGCATGCGCGGGGCAGGCGGGGGGGAGCCGAAGCGGATTGCAGCTCCTGCAGGACATGGAACTCATTTTCCAGGAATGCTTGTTGCGCGGGTTCCATTGCCGTGTTTGCCGCCAGTGAGTATTCAGTCGAGGCGACGTGCGCGGTGATGCGCGCGACGTGATAGATGGCGCCGTGTTTCACGCTGGTAATCCGAACGGCTTCAACGGCTTCCAGAGGCACGGGATGATCGAGAAGCCTGCTGAGGGCATTGCGCAGCGGCGCGAAGGAGTCCCGGGCGAGAAACGCGGCCAGGGCTTCGAGGTACGGTCCATAAAGGATGCCGCCGCCGGGCGCAGCCGAAGCCGGGCCGCCGGGGAGTGGCGTTCGGGCCAGTCGCGCATCCAGGGGAACGGCGCCCCGGGGGAGTTCCACCAGCAGGTGGACCGGAAAAGGTTGCGGTGTCACGACGTCCTTCCGACATGAATCAATGGTTCCCTGCCGCATTCGGCAGCCTCGACGGGCAGGAGTGAAGTCCCTCCTTGCAGGGGATGAACAGGACGTGAACCGTCTTACACCTGCGAACCGATTTTTGTCCACCACGAATCGATTCGGCCGGGAGATCGCCATGCTTGTCTGTGGCATCGCAGCGGTATATATTGCAAATCCGGGACAGACCGAACGTGTGCGTCTGTTGCCGGATCGATCTTAACGGATGGAGTCTGGCTACTCCTTCGTCAAGGAGCGAACATTTTGGATTCAATGAGCCGAATATTGCTCGATCGGGTGCAACGCTCTTTTCCACTGGTGCCGGAACCTTACCACGCGCTTTCGGAAGGTCTTGGAATAAGTGGCGGAAGGGTGTGCGAACTCATCGGAACACTCAAGGAACGCAAGCTTATCAGGCAGATCAGCGCGATCTTCAACACGGGGGCGCTGGGGTACCGGAGCAGCCTCGTGGCGATGGCCGTGCCGGAAAAAGACCTGGAGCACGCGGCTTCGGCGATCAATCGGTATCCGGGGGTGAGTCACAACTATCTTCGACCGGGCAACTACAACATGTGGTTCACGGTTGCCGTGCCGCCGGGAAAGGCGCTCGAAAGAACCGTAGGGGAACTCGCGCAATCCGCCGGCGGCTGGCCGGCCCTGATCCTTCCCGCCATCCGCAAGTACAAGCTGGCGGTCGTGCTCGATGTCCTGGAGGAGGGGGAAGGGGAACTGAGTGAGGAGCGCGGCGATTTGCCCCCGATTGAGTCCACCGTCGCCTTTGAAGCGACGGATGAAAACATCCGGATCGTGCGCTGCATTCAGGAGGACCTGCCTCTGGTTGAGGCCCCCTTCCGGGCCTGGGCCGAAAGCCTGGACATGGGGGAGACGAAGCTCATCGAGACAATGAACCGGTGGCTTCAACAGGGGTTCATCCGGCGTTTTGCGGCGGTATTGAATCACCGCCAGGTCGGGTTCAACTCCAACGGCATGGTGGTATGGAACTGTCCCCGGGACCGGATCGACGAATACGGGCGAATCCTGTCCTCATATCCTGAGGTGAGCCACTGCTATCAAAGACCCTCGTATTCCGAATGGCCGTTCAACCTCTACGCGATGATTCACGGCCGCAGTGCGGATGATTGCCGAAAGGTGGCGGAGCGGTTGGGGGAAGCGATCGGCATGAAAGAATACGAGATTTTGTTCAGTACGAAAGAGTTCAAGAAAATCAGGCTAAAACTCTTCTGGAGCTGAGCGTGACCGCGGGGGTTGCGGAGCGTGGCGGCTCCGGTGACAGGCGGCTGGAGGGTCGGATGGCGGTCGATGAAAAAGAATACGAGATGAGAAAACGGGCGATCTTTGACACGATGTCCAAGCGCGGACAGGAGCGCATCCTGAGGATCGGGTACGAGAACTGGGACCCGTTCCAGGAACCCAAGGATCCGCGGGAAAGGATCTTCGGCTCGGATTCGGTCAAGGCCACCGCCCTGCTGAAGGAATTCTACGAGGCACAGCACAACCAGGAAGAATCGGTGTCGCTGCACAAGGAGTTGTTCGACCTGTGCCGGGGGTTTCTCCAGGGGGACAGGCGGGCACGTGTCATAGGCGATTTCTGTGTCTGGTACAGAAAGAGGATGGAGAATCAATGAACGGGGCTGCGCGGGACCGGGCATGATGCCCGTTTTTGTCCCGGGAACCGGGGACCGGCCGCCTCGAAGCGTCATTCCCCCGGGGCCGGCTCTCCTTCCTGTCCGCAGGGCCGCAGGTACAGCAGTTCTTCCTCGTCGGCCGGCCTGACGCGCATGACGCGCACTCGGTAATGCAGAGCCCGCCCCGCCAGTGGGTGGTTGAAATCGAGCGTGACCGTTTCCGAGGTCTTTTCCCTGACGAAATAGCTGAATTGGGCCTCCGTTTCGGGATTGGTCGCGATGGCCCATTTACCTGCCTCCAGGTTCCGGCCTTCGGGAAACTCTTCCAGGGGTCTGATGCGGACCTGGTGCGGGTCGTACTCTCCAAAGGCGTCGCAGGCCGGGATGACGAACTCCTTTTCCATGCCTTCGCGCAGTCCGATGAGCTTTAGTTCCAGGGAGGGCATGATCTGGTTGTAGCCCACCACGAAGTTCATGGATACCGGCCCGTCTTCCCCTTTCACGAAGGAACCGTCGTCCAGTTGCACGGTGTATTCGATGACGGCGAACATATCCTGCCCTATTTCCATGCCCGATCGATCCTGCTCCATGATTTCTCCGGTATTGTGGGAATCTGCCGCGATTCATCCGCGAACCGCCCTGCGCCGGGGACTCGCGGCAAAACCCGGGAGCGGTTTTCGTGTTCCTTGTTGAGGAGGGGATAAAGCGCTTTCCGACTCGCGGGCACTCAGGATCGGCGGTCTTCGAGACTCAGCTCGGCTTCCAGCAGGGGATCCACGGGCCCTCCCAGGGAAAGTGCCTGAGCGTAGTGAACTCGAGCGCGCTCCAGATCCCCTTTCACTTTATAGGCGACAGCCAGGTTGTAGTGGGCCGGTCCGAACCGTTCGTTCATTTTCAGCATGTCCAGGGAGACGGCGATGCTGGAGTCGAGATCGCCGGCCTGAATGAGCGCCACGGCGAGGGTGTTGTGCGCCTGGATCAGTCCGGGCATCAGTTCGACGGCCCTCCGGCTGGACTCGATGGCCCGTTCGTAGTCGCCCTCCTGCAGGCGCGCGAAGGCCACATTGTTGTGGGCCATGGGCAGGTTCGGGTCGAGCTCGACCGCCTTGAGATTCTCCGCCAGCGCCTGCGCATGGTCGCCCTTGCGAAGATAGAGCCCTCCGAGGTTCACGTGAGCCTGGGCAAGTCCGGGGTCGCATTCGAGGGCCTGCTTGAATTCGGAAATGGCCTCGTCCTCAAGCTGCTTTTGAGAGTAGGCGAGGCCGAGGTTATAGTGGAGCGTGGCGGATTGCGGCTCGAAAAAAAGCCTTTCCTTCAAGAACTTGATGTAGAGATTCAACTTTGCTTCGGCTTGGTCCGGATGTGTCATGGTGGATGTGCGCCCCTTCAATGCATGGGTGATTTTCATTCCAACCCCGCCGGGCGGATCGCCGCGGGAGGGCCGGGGTTTGAATGTCATCGGCAATGTGCCGATTTGTATACGCTTTCGCACGGTTTCGGGCGGTATTCACGGGATTGAACCGCCAATGTAACCACCGGGCCAAGCGATTGTTAACCACAGGCGGAGATGATGTCAACAAAGGGGTTTTCATGTGCTTGTTTTCTCAATCCTGGAGCCGGTTTTGTGCTGATTTTATAGGGAATTTTCTATTGACAAAGCAGCCTCGTCGCGTTAATCAAATGATTCGATGTTTTCCGTTTTTTCAGTGAATTTTCGAGGTTGACAGGAACATCCCTGTTCCTGTTTTGAATGAACGCATCACTGGTCAGACCATGGAGGACAAGCATGAGCGAGGATGCAAAGCAGCGGATCATCGAATGGGTCAAGGAGCAGAAGAAGACGAAACACTACTTCAACGATTTGTGCAAAGCGGTGCCGGAAATCAAAATGATGCAGGCGAAGAAGATCATTAACGAGCTTGTCGCCGAGGGCAAGTTGAAATATTGGTCCAGCGGAAGCACCACGATGTATATGCTCCCCATAGAGGGCGACGTGGAAAAAGAAGAAAAAGGTATGAACTAACCCGCCGACTCCCCCTGCCATTGCTCAGTAATCGAACCGGGTATATACCATCAAGACGTCTGTCCACATTTTGGAATTGATTGTTTTCATTTGAAAAAAAGGAGGTGAAACGGGAGGGCTTCGAAGATTCTTCGTAGGGAAGATGAGGATGAGTACTATTGGAGTGATGAGAGAATTTGGCCTATGGAGGTAGATGGAATGGCACTGAAGCATGCAACTCCTATGCTTGATGAATTAGAGAAGGGACCTTGGCCGAGTTTCGTGACCGACGTCAAGCGCATGGCCCCTAAGAATCGCATGTGCGAGGACTGGTTGGGAATCATGGAGATGTCCTACCGGGATAAGGAAGGCCACTGGAAACACGGCGGCATCGTCGGCGTTCTCGGCTACGGCGGAGGGGTCATCGGGCGTTATTGCGACCGACCCGACCTGTTCCCGAATGTTGCGCATTTCCATACGATTCGAATCAATCAGCCTGCCAGCAAGTATTACACCACCGAGGTTTTGCGCAAGCTGTGCGATCTCTTCGAACCGAGAGGCAGCGGGCTCACCAACCTGCACGGTTCCACCGGCGACATCGTGCTCCTCGGCACCACCACGGACCAATTGGAACCCATCTTTTACGAGCTCACTCATGAAATGGAGATGGACCTCGGCGGTTCCGGCTCCAACCTGAGAACCCCTGAAGGCTGCCTGGGGATGTCCCGTTGCGAATGGTCCTGCATCAACACTCAGGACATCATCTACGACCTCACCATGGAATACCAGGACGCGCTCCATCGGCCCATGTTCCCCTACAAGTTCAAGTTCAAGGCATCCGGCTGCCCGATGGACTGCGTTGCCGCCATCGCACGTTCCGACTGCTCCATCATCGGGACCTGGCGTGACAAGATTCGGATCGATCAGGATGCGGTGAAGGCCTACGCGGCTGGGGAACTCGTTCCGCACGCCGGAGCCGGTGGAAGAGAGAAACGCGCTTTTGACATCACTGCGGAAGTGATCGACCTTTGTCCGACCAAATGCATGGAATGGGACGGAAAGGCCCTCAAAATCTGGGATGAAGACTGCACCCGCTGCATGCACTGCATCCGCGTCATGCCTCGGGCTCTGCGGCCCGGAGTCGACACCGGCGCGACGATCCTTGTGGGCGCGAAGGCCCCCATCCTTGAAGGCGCTCAGCTCTCCAGCGTGGTGATTCCCTTTATGAAAATGGAACCGCCTTACGCGGAGTTCAAGGAATTCGTCGAAAAGGTGTGGGATTACTGGATGGAAAATGGGAAGAACCGCGAGCGGCTGGGCGAGATGATCCAGCGGGTCGGCCTGCGGGAGTTCCTCAAGGCGACCGACCTGACCCCCGATCCTCGCATGATCAACACCCCGCGGTACAATCCCTACATTTTCTACGATCCGGCCGAGGTCCCCGGTGGTTGGGAACATGATGGCGTAGCTTTCCGTCAACGGCACCAAGCTTAGGAGGTTTTGATTATGGCTTTTGATCCCAATAATCTCATGCAAGATCGGATAACCGACATTGGTCCTCCGAAGTACGACAGGTTCTTCCCCCCGGTCATCAAGGAAAACTTCGGGAAGTGGAAGTATCATGAAATCCTGGAACCTGGTGTATTGGTGCACGTTGCCGAATCCGGCGCCGAAATCTACTCGGTGCGCATCGGGTCCGCCCGCCTCATCAGTGTCGATCTGATTCGCGAAATGTGCGACATCGCCGACAAATTTTGTGGCGGATTCCTGCGCTGGACAACCAGGAACAACGTGGAGTTCCTGGTGAGCGACAAATCCAAGCTGCAGCCCTTGATCGATCATCTGCGCAGCCGCGGAAACTGGTTCCCCATCGGCGGTACGGGAAACAGCGTGACCAATATCGTTCATACCCAGGGCTGGGCCCACTGCCACACCCCGGCCATCGACGCTTCCGGCGTCGTCAAGGCCGTCATGGACGAGCTGTTCGAGTATTTCGGATCGCACAAGCTCCCCGCACAGGTGCGCATCGCCCTGGCGTGCTGCCTGAACATGTGCGGCGCCGTGCACTGCTCGGACATCGCCATCCTCGGCGTGCACCGCAAACCGCCTTTGATCGAGCATGACCGTGTCCAGAACGTGTGCGAGATTCCTCTCGTGATCGCCGCCTGCCCGACGGCCGCCATCAAGCCCAAGAAGGTCGGCGAGATGAAGAGCGTTGAGATCAATCAGAACCGCTGCATGTTCTGCGGCAACTGCTACACCATGTGCCCGGCTCTGCCTCTGGCCGACGGCGAGGGCGATGGAATCGCCATCTGGGTCGGCGGAAAGGTCTCCAACGTCAAGTCCGTCCCGATGTTCTCCAAGCTGGCGGTTCCTTACATTCCCAATGAGCCGCCGCGCTGGCCGACCGCGGTCAAAACGGTCAAGAAGATCGTGACCGAATACGCTGCCGGCGGCCGCCGCTACGAGCGCGTGGGCGAGTGGATCAACCGGATCGGCTGGGAACGGTTCTTCGAGAAGACGGGCCTGGAATTCAGGCACGAGCACATCGACGACTACCGCCTTGCCATGACGACCTGGAGAACCACGACGCAGTTCAAGTTCTAAATGATCTTGTTCGGGTGTCGGCTGCGGACTTGTTGCACGCCGGCACCTTCCCTGCGAGATGTTTTCGATGACTTTTGAGAAACCGCGCCTGATGATTGCCGCGCTACGTGGCGGGTCCGGGAAAACCGTCGTTTCCCTGGGGCTCGCGGCCGCTTGGCGTCTGTACAAAGGGTTGCGGGTGGTTCCTTTCAAGAAGGGACCGGACTACATCGATGCCGCCTGGCTGTCCGCGGCGGCACGGCACGCTTGTTACAATCTGGACCCGTTCTTGATGAAACCGGATGAAATGCTGTGCTCCTTTCTCCGACGCGCCAACAAGGGGGACGGAGCAGTGATCGAAGGCAACCGTGGGCTTTACGACGGAGTGGATGTTCAAGGCAGTTACTCCACCGCCGAATTGTCCAAGTTGTTGAGAACTCCGGTTATTATCGTGCTCGACGCCACCAAGGTGACACGCACTGCAGCCGCCCTGGTGCTCGGCTGTCAACACCTGGACCCCGAGGTTGGAATCGCAGGGGTTATTCTCAACCAGGTGGCCGGCAGGAGGCATGAACGGGTTCTTCGTGGGGCCATCGAGCGTTATTGCCGGATTCCGGTGCTCGGGGTGGTTCCCAAGGAGAGTACGAACTTCTTTCCGGAGCGTCACCTGGGGCTCGTTCCGCCCCAGGAGGCGGGGGACATTTCCGGTGCCGTGGAATTTGCCGCGGGCAGAATGAAGGAGTGCATCGATCTGGACGCCTTGTGGGACATTGCCTCCACTGCCGAACCGCTTGGATGGCCCACCCGGATGGCGGACCTGCAGGCGGGTGCCGGGATGAGAGGACCCGTGTCCATAGGGGTGATCCGTGATTCGGCGTTTCAGTTCTATTACCCCGAGAACATCGAAGCGCTGGAGGAACGGGGTGCTGCCATCGTCGAGGTCAACAGCCTCGCCGATCGTCCGCTTCCCGACGTCGATGCGTTGTACATCGGGGGGGGCTTTCCGGAGACCCACCTCGAACGCCTCTCACTCAACGAGACCTTTCGAAAATCCTTGAAGGACCGGATCGAAATCGGCCTTCCCGTGTACGCGGAATGCGGCGGTCTGATGTATCTGTGCCGGGGGATCCTCCAGGGAGGGAATTCGTTTCCGATGACGGGTGTGTTCCCGTTCGATGTGGTGCTGGGAAGCAGGCCGCAGGGACATGGTTACACGGTCATGGAATGCGTGAGGGGAAATCCTTTCCTCGGAGTGGGGCAATCGTGCAAAGGGCACGAATTTCACTACTCCAGGATTATCGGTCCGGCCCGGGATTTTCCGTTCGTTTTCCGGTTGGAAAAGGGACACGGCATTGTGGCGGGCTGGGATGGAATGTGCTATAAGAACGTATTGGCCAGTTATTCCCACATCCATGCCGTGGGGCATGACTGCTGGGCTGAAGGGCTGGTACGCGCAGCCTTGTGCTTTCGGCAGGCCAAAGCGCACGGATCTATCGATAATGAGTGGACACACGAAGTGTGTCGGGAATCTGTGGTTTCTTAACTGATTGTTAAAGGAGGAATTGTCCATGGGACAGATCGAATTCAAAGGCAAGCAGTTTGAAGTGGATGAAGACGGTTTCATCAGCAGCTTTGATCAGTGGAATCCCGACTGGGTTGAATATGTGAAGACCTCCGAAGGCATCACGGACCTCACCGAAGAGCACTGGAAGGTCATCCACGTGCTTCAGGACTATTACAAGAAGCATGGTATCGCCCCCATGGTCAGGATTCTCACCAAGGTGACCGGATACAAGCTGAAATACATCTACGAGCTGTTCCCGTCGGGACCGGGCAAGGGCGCCTGTAAGATGGCGGGTCTTCCCAAGCCCACCGGTTGCGTCTAGTTCGTCGAATCGTTGCGCCAGGGCGGGTTCTCCCGCCCTGGTGTCCCTCCCCCCGCGCGATTTCGGCACTTTCCTCAAAGCCCCTTGGAGCGCCGCGTGGTCCGTTCATGTGAAACAGTTCCCATTCTTTCCGAAAATCTGGGAGCAATTTGCCTTTCTGTGCTTGCTCTGAAATCCGTCCGGTGATAAGAAGCAATGCTCAGAACATCCGGGTCTCTTCGAGGCGCTCGGCCGCGTGCGATCCGTGAGCCGGAGGGGATGTCGAGTGAAAGGGAAAAGGTGAACTTTTAGGTTTATCGATTCAGCTTGACAATGAAAGTGGAAGGGGTTACGAGGAAAAGACTCGGAAAAGGTCAGGGACCAGAACAGGAAGTCTGCCCGGTAACTCAATGCCCATGTTACTCATTTCAAGCGACGACGGAGGAAAAAAGATGTTTAAGGTTACGGTTGATAAGGATAAGTGCGTTGGCGATGCCGAATGTGTAGATGTGTGCCCCGTTGATGTGTACGAACTGGTTGACGGCAAGGCCGAACCGGTCAATGAGGATGAGTGCCTCGGCTGCGAGAGCTGCGTGGAAGTGTGCGAGCAGGGCGCGATCACCGTGGAAGAAGTCTAGTCCCGCGCATATTCGCGACATTTTGTCGGTACCCGAAGCCATCCGGTCGTCCGGATGGCTTTTTTGCGTCCAAGCGGCGACATAAGAAAACCCGCCTCGTCCCGGGACGAGGCGGGTCCGTGATGGTCGGTATGACTGCTTACTTCTGGGGTGCCGGATGGCAGCCGGCGCAGGTGACCGGAGCTTTGGTGTCCGGCTTTTCCTGCTTGTGCTTCTTGTGGCACTCCTGGCAATTCTTGTGGAATGCGATCTTCAGGTTCAGTTTCTGCTGCTCGGGAGGAAGCTTGAGCTCGCCCTGGATGGTGGGCTCATTGTGGCACTTGCTGCACTTGTCCACAGCGTCGCCTTCCTTCCAGACATTCTTTCCGTCCTTGTAGACGTGATGGCACTCGGCGCAGGCGATCTTGTAGTCTTCCGCATGCTTCTTGTGGGTCAATTCCACCGCCGCCTTGGTCGGAGTCGGCCAGAGCCCATCCTTGATGGTGATCACGTCGGGCGCTTTCTCGGCGGCGAACACGAACACCGCAGCAGCGAAAATCAGGGTGACCGCTACGCTCACGCATGAAAACAGCTTTGAACCTCTCCTCATTCTACTCTCCTTCTCTCCTCTTTAAAAAAGTCAGCTGTAACCGGTTTACAAGCAAACTCGTTGCATTCTAGTGAAGAATTTCTCTAGATGTCAAGCAACTTATTCTCCGATTGCGGCGATTGCGGCTCTACAGGCTCGGGAACAAGTCGGCGGGAACGTCTGCGGTCTGCCGCCGGGGAGTATCCGGCAGGATTTCGAATTGCCACGCAGTCCGAAATGATTAAACTTCTAATTGACGTCCGACCCGGTACGGACCGGGCGTTCGGAGCGACACTCCTCGAACCGTCGTCACAAGGAGGTCTTGGGCGAATGCATTTTCAAAAGCTCGTTTTCAGAAACGCGGACGGCAAGAACCTTTCGGCGCGGCTCGATTTGCCCGCCGATGAGAAACCTTTGACTTATGCCATATTTGCACATTGTTTTACATGCACAAAGAACTTCAACGCCGTGGTCAACGTCAATCGCGCCTTGTCGAGCCGGGGGATTGCCGTGCTCCGGTTCGACTTCACCGGTCTGGGCGAGAGTGAAGGAGATTTCTCCGAGACGAATTTCTCCACCAATGTATCCGACCTGGTTGCGGCGGCCCGGTTCCTGGAATCGCACTTCGAAGCGCCACGGTTGCTGCTCGGCCATTCCCTGGGCGGGGCGGCGGTGCTTCAGGCGGCGGCACTCATCCCGTCGGCTATGGCGGTGGCGACGATTGCCGCCCCGTCCGACTTGGCCCACGTGGCGGAGCTTCTGGGCGGTTCCAGGGCGGAAATCAAGGCCCGGGGGGAGGCGGAGGTGAGACTTGCGGGCCGTGACTTCGTCATCCGAAGGCAGTTCCTCGAGGACCTGGAGGAAAAGCGCATGGAGCAGACCATCCGCGACCTGCGCAAGCCGTTGCTCATCATGCATTCCCCCCTGGACAGCATCGTTTCCGTGGACAACGCGGCCAGAATTTTCCAGGCTGCCGGACACCCGAAAAGCTTCGTTTCTCTGGATACCGCCGACCATCTTCTGTCCAACCGTGCGGATTCCCTTTATGCCGGCTCGGTGCTGGCGGCGTGGGCGTCCAGGTACCTGGAGATGCCCGAAACGACCGCCGCCCTGAGGGACCTCACCGACAACCGCGTGGTGGCACGCACCGGGAGGACGGGATACCGAACCGAGATCCTGGCCAACGGGCACCGGTTGATCGCGGACGAACCGATTGCCGTCGGGGGCGCCGACACCGGTCCCACTCCCTACGACTACCTGGTGTCGGCACTGGGAGCTTGTACCGGCATGACGCTCCGGATGTACGCCGACCGCAAGGGATGGCCGCTGGAGTCCATCACCGTGCGGCTGCGGCATCGCAAAATCCACCGTGATGATTGCCGGGATTGCGAGGATGGGAGCAGGACGATCGATTCCATCGAGCGGGAGATCGAACCCTCCGGCCCTCTTGATGATGCTCAGCGGCAGAAGCTGCTCGAAATTGCGAACAAGTGCCCGGTGCACCGCACATTGCATTCGATGGTCGAGGTCAGATCGCACCTGAAAGAGCCGCCGCCGGCTCGAAACGGCGTTGAATGAGATCTTTTTTCTCGATTCGAGCCGGGAAGTGCAGAAAATGCTTGAATGCTTCGGGTTTGAGCTTTATTTTTGCACGGGCCTGCGCCTGCCCGGGTTGTCCTTTGTCAATGCCCGCCGATTCGCGCAATTCGCGTCGTCCCCTATGGAAATGGGTGTCGGTGACAAAAGGTTCGGGGTGCCAGCCTCCGAACGGGGTACTGGATTACCGCCGCCGGGCGTGGCGAGGGCGATGCGGTCGGGCGGGCGAGATGCCGGCCCGGCGCGGATTGCCGGGCGTGGAGAGGGATATCGGGCCGGGGCGGATGGCCGTCATCCACCGGGATGGGTTCGATTCATTCCAGGCCGGGAAATGGCCCGGCAGGACATCAACTTCCAATTCAACGGGTTTGGAGATCAACCAATGAAGCTTCCACTGGAAATCAGCGCTCACAACGTTCATATTTCGGACGCCACGGAAGAACTGATCCGTGAAAAAGCGGAAAAGCTCGACCGGATCAACGACAAGCTCATTGGATGCCGAGTGCGGGTGGAGATACCCCATCGCAGTCAGCGCAGCGGCATCCTGTACAGCGTGCGCATCGAACTGGCGGTCCCCGGTCGGGACATCGTCATCAAACGGGAGCCTGATGAGGACCTTCATGCGGCCATCGTCGGTTCCTTCGAGACCGCGCAACGCCGGCTCAAGGAAGTCGCAGAGAAACAGCGCGGCGAGGTGAAATACCATGAGGAACGGCCGGTCGCCCGCGTGAGCCGGTTGTTTTCCGAGGAGGGATACGGTTTTCTGACGACACCCGAAGGTCGCGAAGTGTATTTTCACGAAAACGCGTTGCTCAACGGAAAGTTCAAGGACCTCGCGGTGGGGACCCCCGTCAGCTTCGTCGAAAGGGAAGGGGAGAAGGGATCGCAGGCGAGCTCGGTCTTTGTGATATAGGCCGGGAAGCGGCAAGGCCGCCGGGCACCGCGGGGATTTCGAGAGCCAATGCCGGCTTGGAATCGTCGGTGGGTGCCTCCGGTTCCCGGTTACATCCGTGGGGGGCGATGGGATGGGGGGGCCGGTATCGTCGAAAATGGAGCGTGCTTCCGACTTGACTCGACCGAAAGGTGAGGTCTGAAGAAGAGTCATGGGAAAATCGGGAATGTCCTTCGGGGATTTTGACATCGTCGTCATTCTCTTCCTCATCCTGATCAACGGCTTGTTCTCCATGTCCGAAATCGCCATCATCTCCGCCCGAAAGGCACGACTGCAGAGACTGGCGGAAGAGGGGGACGTGAAAGCGCGGAACGCGTTGGAGCTCGCAAACAGCCCGAACCTGTTCCTCTCGACGGCACAAATCGGCATCACCCTGGTGGGCGTGATGAGCGGCGTATTCGGCGGCGCGACGGTAGCGCACCGCCTGGCGGGTCTCCTGTCGTCCTATCCGATGCTCCGCCCTTACAGTGAAACCATCGCCGTGGCCGTCGTGGTCCTTGCCCTGACCTATGTGTCGCTTGTGATCGGAGAGCTCGTTCCCAAGCGGCTGGCTTTGAACAGCCCGGAACGGATCGCCTCCCTGAGCGCCGGCCCGATGCGCTGGCTGTCGATTGCGGGGTCACCTGTGGTGCGGCTCTTGAGCATGTCGACGGATTTGGCGCTCAGGTTGCTGCGGGTCCGGCCATCCACGGAACCTCCCTTCACGGAAGAGGAGATTCGGGCTATGATCGGACAGGCGACGACGGCGGGAGTTTTCGAGCAGACCGAGCAGGACCTGGTCGAACGGGTTTTCCGGCTGGGCGACCGAAGGGTCGGGGGACTCATGACGCCCCGGCAGAAGATCTCCTGGATCGACATCAACGATTCCGCCGACAAGATCAAGCGAAAAGTCGCCATGAGCAATCATTCCCGATTTCCGGTATGCCACGGAAGGCTCGGGAATATCCTCGGCATCGTCCATGTCAGGGATCTTTTCACACACACTGCGGCCGGACAGGCCATCGACCTGCGGTGTTGCATCCAGAAGCCCCTGTTCGTGGTGGAAAGCATGCATGCGCTCAAGGTGATGGAGCTTTTCCGGGATTCCGGCATGCAGGTTGCGATGGTCATCGACGAATACGGGACCATTGAAGGTCTGGTGACGATAAATGACGTGCTGGAGGCGATCATCGGGAGCATCCCCTCGGAGGACCAATCCGAAGAGCCTCGGGTGGTGCGGCGTGATGACGGCTCCTGGCTCATGGACGGCACGTTGCCCATAGGCGAGGTGAAGGTCTATCTCGACATTCGGAAATTGCCCGGGGAGAGGGCCGGGAATTTCCAGACACTGGGCGGATTCGTGATGAATTACCTGAAGCGTGTGCCCAGGACGGCCGATCACTTTGAGTGTTGCGGCTGGCGCTTCGAGGTCGTCGATATGGATCGGCATCGCGTCGACAAGGTTTTTATCGAGGCGGTGGACAAGGAGTCGCCGGAACCGTCGGAATGATCCTCCGCCGAGCGGCGGACGACGGCCTGCACCGGGGGGCGTGGTGCCACGGCTGCCGGACCGGGCGGGTCATCGGGGCTTCGCTCCGGCGCCCGGAAGGACGCTGTGGTGAATTGCCCGGCCGATGAGCGCGGTGTGCGGGAAGTCGTTTTCCCCGAGGGGCCGCCTGGACGTTTCGCGCATAGCGGTTCGTACTGGTGATCCCGTTGGAAAAGAACGGGTCATGACCGGCAGGGAAGGCATTCGAAGGGACCATTTCAAGGACGGGGAGCGGGGTCCCGGCATGGAGTCGACCAACCCTCACGCAGGCGGTGAACGGCCGCAGGCGCGGGAATTCTCAACGGCAAAGGATGGATTCGGCATGCTTCAACTCTACAATACCATGTCCCGACGCAAGGAGCGGTTCGAACCCAGGAATGAAGGGGCCGTGAAGATGTTCTCCTGCGGTCCCTCCATATACGGCAGACCGCATGTGGGCAACTATCGCAGTTTCCTCTGGGAGGATGTGCTTCAGAGGTATCTCGAGCATCTCGGTTTCACGGTCGAGAGGGCACTCAGCCTCACGGACGTGGAGGACAAGGCGATCTCGGAGGCGCAGAAGGCCGGTACTACCGTTCTGGAATTGACCGACAGGAACACCCGGCTTTTTTTCGAGGAAGCGGGGGCACTCAGGATCAAGCTGCCAAGCCTGGTCCCGCGCTCATCCACTACCGTCGAGCAAGCGGTCAGGCTCATCCTGCTCCTTTTGTCCAAGGGGATTGCCTATTGGCACGAGGGCGACGTCTTCTTCGATCCGCTCCAGGTCAAGGGTTTCGGCAGACTCTTCCGGCTCGACATGAGCAAGTGGCCCAAGGCGAAGCGACGCTTCAAGCAGGACACCTATCCCGGGCGGCGCTGGAACCTCGGCGATTTCGTGCTCTGGCACGGTTACCGGCAGGGGGACCCCCTCTACTGGGACACTCCGATCGGGAAAGGGCGGCCTGCCTGGAACATCCAGGACCCCGCGATGATCACCAGGCATCTCGGGTACACGATCGATATCGCCTGCGGCGGCGTGGACAATCTCTACCGGCACCATGACTACAATCTGGCGGTGATCGAGGCAATTTCGGGCGAGGAGTTCTCCCGCTACTGGATTCATGGAGAGCATCTGCTCGTCGACGGCAAGAAGATGTCGAAGAGCGTCGGGAACATCCTCTATCCGGAAGACCTGCTCAAAGAAGGGGCCGAGCATCGGCACATCCGCTTCTATCTCATATACGGGAACCACCGCAAGACCATCAACCTGACGATGGACCGGTTCAAGACGCTGAGCCGCAAGCTCGACGATCTGACCGAGGTGCTGGGCGAAATCGGATGCACCGGCGAGGCCGGCGGAACCGCTCCCGACAAGTCCCCGGGAGCGGCAAAGAAGCTGGTGGACGGTCTGCTGCCGGGTTTTGAAAAACACATGAACGACGATCTGAACGTCAAAGGGGCGTTCGATTTCCTCTACAAGTCGCTCCAGGAACTGGCCGCATTGAACCGGCAGGGCAAACTGGGCGGTACGGAATGCCGAAGGATCGAAGAAGAGCTGCGCAAGGCGGACCGGGTACTGCGTGTGATTTTCGCCGATTAGCGGCTCGTTGAAACCATCCGGGGGAAGCATTCTGACGTTGTCTCCCGGAACCGCCTCATGCCGGTTCGCGTTCAAGATTACACATCACCTGCCCGGCGGGAGGGATGACGCAGGCGGGGATAACCGCTCCTGCGGACCAATATGCCGGTCGGACACGGCAATCGTGTTCCTTGTCAACGCTTGAGTCGCCCAGCAAGGGTGGGATGCGCGGCAGCGCAGTTCACGGTCCCAATACCCTTTCCCCTGCCGTCATAGCCAACATACAAGGGGAGGACTTCATGCCCTCCCGTCACGGCTCCCATCTTGAATGCAATTGCCCATGGCGACCGCGTCACCCGCGAAGCATGCAGGCAGACTCACCCGGGAGGCGTGAAGACCGGTATTTTCCAAGTAATCGCCCTATACCGGGCGATACCCCGGAGCATGAAGGGGGGTGTCTCCAGGACAATGGGTATCAAGGATCGATCCAGGCGGCGACCTGGAGCAGCAGCGCATCGCGCCCATGCCGGGTTTCGGAGGAGAAGAGGAGGAGCCTGTCGCGAGGGATTCCGAGGCTCAGAGATGCCCGGGATGCGGCTGCATCCCATTTCGTACGGGGAACCTTGTCCGCTTTGGTCAAAACCGGAACGGCCGGGATTTTGCGATCGATGAGCCAGTTCCAGAGCTTCAGGTCATCCGGGCTGGGCGGGTGCCGTGCATCCAGGATTTGGACCACGCCGCGCAGGTTCGGCCGGCCCCCCAGGTATGATTCCACCATGGGACCCCATTGGGCCCGCACCGCCATCGGAACCCGGGCAAAACCGTATCCCGGGAGATCCACGCAGTAGAAAAGCCCGTTGATCAGGAAAAAATTGATGGTCTGCGTCTGCCCCGGGGTGCGGCTCGTGCGTACCAGTTTCCGGCGCTGCAACAGGCAGTTGATGAGGGAGGACTTCCCGACGTTGGAACGCCCGGCAAAGGCCACTTCCGGAAGATGATCGTCCGGATACTGGCCTGAGCGCACGGCCGCGGTCTTGAATTCGGCGGATTTGATCACCATGGCGGATGGCATCGGCTCCTTCAGCTCCGCTTGCGCAGGTAGTCCTCGATCCGGTTCAGCCCTTCGGCGATGTTCTCCAGGGAGTTCGCGTAACTGAACCGGACGTAGCCTTCTCCGTTCGGTCCGAAGTCCACGCCGGGAGTGATGCCGACCTTGGCCTTTTCGAGGATTTCGAAGGCAAAGGCATAGGAATCGCCGGTGAACCGCCGGGCATTGGCGAAAACGTAGAAGGCCCCCGTGGGCTCCACCGTGATTCCGAAGCCGATTTCCCTCAGGCGCGGGATGATGAACTGCCGGCGCTTGTTGTACCGGTCGAGCATATGCCGGATGTCCTCCCGGACACAGGGGTCGGTCAGAGCGACATATCCGGCGGCCTGTGCCACGGAATTCGCGGAGATAAAGAAGTTCTGGAGCATCTTCTGCATGGGACGGACCATCCTCGGGGGGACGATCAGGTACCCGAGCCGCCAGCCGGTCATTGCGAAAAGCTTGGAAAAGCCGTTGAAGACGATGCAGTTATCGGTGAATTCGAGAATCGAGCGGGCCCGCCCTTCATAGACCAGACCGTGATAGATCTCATCGCTCAAAACGAGTCGGCCCATGTCCGCGATTTCGGCCATGCGGTCGGGTTCCAGCAGATTTCCCGTGGGGTTTGCGGGCGAATTGATGAGGATTGCCTTCGTCCGCGGCGTCAAGGCCGCCCGGATGGCTTCCGGCCTGTATTGGAAGGCGTCTTCTTCGTACACGGGGACGAACTTCGGAATGCCCTCGAGGAAGCGGACGAAGTTGGGATGACAGGCGTAGTGAGGGTCCGAGAGAATCACTTCCTCGCCGTGGTTCAGGATGGTGCCCATGGCCACCAGGAAAGCCGGTGAAGTCCCGGACGTGATCAGCACCTGCTCGGGCTCCAGGTTGCTCACGCCGTAAGTTTCTTCGTAGTAATCGCAGACCGCTTCCCGGAGTTGCGCGAGGCCGAGGCTGTGGGTGTAATGGGTCTCTCCCCGCTCCAAGGCGCGAACCGCCGCCTGTTTGACGGCTTCGGGGGTGTTGAAATCGGGCTCCCCCACTTCGAGATGAATAATGGACTGCCCGGCCCGTTCCATTTCCTGGGCGCGTTCCAGAACGTCCATGACGATGAATGACTTGAGTTCCTCGACTCGTCTGCAGATCATGATAATACCCGCCTTTCCAGAGCTTCCCGCATGAGCGTGAGATGTGGAGGTGTAGTGGGACCGTCGACTCGAAATGCATGATAAACCGGCTGGGCGCCGAAGGGAAGGCGATATTCCACCCTCTACCGCCGGCAGGCGCGCACTCGATCCTGCCCGGCGTCAGGGGAATTGGACGTTCTTGCCTGAAAAACGAATCAGTCGGCCCGCACCCTCAGAACCGTCGGTGTGCCCTGGACTTCGGTTTCCAGTTGGGTCGCCAGCGTGCTGGCCTTGGAGAGGGACTCGACGGGTTTGAGCTGCAGCACGTAGACCATGCCCCGGGTACGGTCCTTGACCCGTCTGAGCACCGTCGCATAGCCCTTCTTGAGCAGTGAGGCCTGCATTTCCTCGGCATTTGCTTTTTCGGGAAATGACCCGACCTGCACCACGAACTTGAACTGGGGCGGCGGTGGCGGAGCCTGGTCGGGTTCGACCGCAGGCGCGTCCGCCGCGCCCGCGGGCGGGGCCTTGTCCGTGACGGCGATCGCTTCCTTGCCGCCCGGTTCTTCCACCTTGACGGGCTGTTCCACTCGCGCGGGCGGCTCCGGCATGGCAGGCGGTTCAACCCTGGCGCCCTGGTCGATCCTTCCCGGCGGCTCCATTCTTGCGGGTTCTTCCGCTTTGAGGGGCAGTCCTGCTTTGGGGATCTGTTCCACTCTGATCGTATTTCCGTCACGCACGACGCTCAACTCGGATTTGCTCGGTCCGGCATCGGCGGGGGGCTCCACCCTCGGCGGCGGCTCAACCCTGGGGGGCGGTTCCAGACCGGCAGGCTGCTCGAGTCTTGCCGGCGGTTCCATCCTCACTGCCGCATCCACCCCTGGAGCCGTTTCGACTCGTACGGGAGGTTCCATCCGCGACGGCTCCGGGGACGGCTTGGAAGGAAGCGTCCGGAACGTGGGCTGAGGCGGTTCCGAGTAGCGCTCATCGGGTTGCGGGATCACTTCCATGCGGACCCGTCTCTCGGGAGGGTGAAAGGGCATGGAACGCGAGGCGGCATCCTGGGCCGCGGCGATCCGGTCCAGGTATTTGCGGGCTTCGTCCGCCTCGACCGTATTGGGCATGAGTCTGATCACGCGGGCAAACGAATGGACGGCGGTGTCGAAATCCCCCGTGCCGAAACACAGGATGCCGTAGTGCATGTGCGCCTCGGCCAGGTCGGGCGAGTACTGCAATGCCATCGCGAACTCTTTCTGCGCTTCACCGGCACGACCCTGCGCTTCAAGGATCATGGCCGTGCGGTGATGGGACAGGGCATGTGTCGGCTGGAGCCGGGCGGCTTCCTGGTACTGCTGGAGAGCGGCTTGCTGGTCCCCTTTCTTTTCGTAGACGAGTCCCAGGTTGTACCGGGCAAACTGCGGCGTCTCGTAGAACGGGCTGGCGAGCACTTTCTGGAAGGCGGCCTGGGCCTGATCGTACTGCCCCCGACCGGCGTAGAGCACCCCCATGGCGTTATAGACTTCGGGGTAGTCCGGCTTCTCCGCGAGTGCCTTCTGATAGTAGGAGAGCGCTTCTGCGTGCATGTTCCGACCGCTGTAGGCAACGCCGATATAGTAGAGAAGAGTGGGATCCTTGGGGGTCTTCTGTTCCGCGGCCGTGAGATACTTCACGGCTTGAATCGAATCGCCGGCCGCCAGGAACTTCTCTCCCATTACCCGCAATTGTTCGGCGCTGTACTGTCCCGGCGTACTCTTACTACTCGGCGTGGCGCACGCCACGCACAGCAGAACCGCAACGACGCACAACAGCTGCAACCTTTTTGTCCTTAACATCAGATCACCTTATTGAGGGAATACTCTATGATGCCTTCCGCTCCCCCTTGAATGAGCCTGGGGATCAACTCTCTGACAATATTCTTGGAGACCACGGTTTCCACCGACAGCCAGGTGCTCATGTAAAGATGCGCGATGGTCGGCGCGTTGAGGCTGGGAAGCAGCTTGATGACCTCGTTGAGTTTTTCCTCGGGGACATTCATCTTGAGGGCCACGAGGTCCTCGGCGCGCAACGCGCCCTGGAGGAGCAGCGAGATGTGCTCGATTTTCGCCCGCTTCCAGGGATCTTCCCATGCCTGCCGGTTGGCGATGAGCTGAGTGTTGGACTGCATGAGCTCCTTGACGATGCGCAGGCCGTTGGCCCGCATGGTCGCTCCCGTTTCGGTGACTTCCACGATGGCGTCGCACAACCCGGAGATGACTTTGGCTTCCGTCGCGCCCCAGGAGAACTCCACGTTGACCTTCACCCCCTCGGTCTCAAAATAACGGCGTGTGAAATTCACCAGTTCGGTGGCGATTTTCTTCCCCTGAAGGTCCTGGAGATCGCGCACGGGGGAATCCATGGGCACGGCCAGCACCCAGCGGGCGGGACGCTGGCTCACCTTCGAATACACGAGATCCGTCACCACAATGACGTCGGAATCGTTTTCCATGATCCAGTCGCGGCCGGTGAGCCCCACGTCGAAGGTCCCGCTCTCCACGTAGCGGGACATCTCCTGGGCGCGGCATATGGAACAGTTGATGTCCGAATCGTTGATTTCCGGGAAATAGTTCCGGTCGGAGAGGGAGATCTTCCACCCGGACTGGCGAAACAGCCTTATCGTGGATTCCTGCAGGCTTCCTTTGGGTACGCCCAGAGCCAGTTGCTTCACTTCTTGTAAACCTCCTTCGGATCAAACACGCGCTTGCCGACCACCTCGAGCTTCCCGTCCGCATAGCGCCGGTAAAAACAGCTTTCGTACCCGTCGTGGCACGCCGCTCCGCCCGTTTGCACAACCTTGAGCAGTATCGTGTCCAGGTCACAGTCCAGCAAAATCTCCCGAATCGTCTGAACGTTTCCCGATTCTTCGCCCTTCTGCCACAGTTTCCGCCTGGACCGACTCCAGTAGTGCGCCTTGCCGGTCTCCAGGGTTCTGTGCCAGGCGAGCTCGTTCATATAGGCCAGCATGAGGACCTTGTCATCGTCGGCGCTCTGCACGATGACCGGGAGCAACCCATCATTCTTAGAAAAATCGGGATCCAATGTCAACGCTCCTCTCCATCTTTCATAATCGTCCCGAAGCTCCGTATCCTTCAGAACAAAAGTCGCCGCGTTCTATCCGTATTCCGCCACGAGCTGACCGCAGGCGGCGCCGATTTCGCCGCCCCGGCTGCGCCGGACGTGGGTGGTGATCCGTGCGTTTTGAAGCGCTTCCTGAAAAGCCAAAACGCGCTGTTCGGAAGGTTTTCGAAAAACCGAGCCCGGGTGTGGATTGAAAGGCATGAGGTTCACCTTGGCCCGTATGCCGTGGAGCAGCTTCACCAGTTGCTTGGCCTGCTTCGGATCGTCGTTGATTCCGTCCAGCAGGATGTACTCGAAGGTGATTCGCTTGCGCGGCGGGAGCGGGTACTCGCGACAAGCGGCCATCAGCACTTCCAATGGATAGGTCCGGTTGACGGGCATGAGCTCGGCGCGCAGTTCATTCTCGGCGGCGTGGAGGCTGACCGCCAGGTTCACGGGGGACTCCCGCCCCAGCCGGCGCAGCTGTGGAACCAACCCGGCCGTGGAAAGCGTGATCCTGCGGTGAGAAAACGCCATTCCGTTGGGCTCCGCGATGACGCGTATCGCTCTCAGGACCGAATCTAAATTGGCCAGAGGTTCTCCCATGCCCATGAACACAATGTTGGTGATGCGCGATCGGGACCCGAGGTCGCGCTGCACCTGGCACACCTGGTCGACGATCTCGGCCGCGGAGAGGTTTCGCTTGAACCCCAGGGACCCGGTGAGGCAGAACTTGCACCCCAGGGCGCACCCTACCTGGCTCGAAACGCACAAGGTCGAGCGGGGAAGGTCGGGAATCAGTACGGCTTCGATGGAATGACCGTCGCGCAGGCCGAACAGGTATTTCGACGTGCCGTCGTCGGCCTGTTCTTTCTTGAGGACACTCAGGGCGTCCAGCTCCACGCCGTGTTCCAGTTGAACGCGGAACATCCTGCTCAAATCGCTGCATTCGCTCCAACTGCGAACGCCACGCCCGTAGACGTGGCGAAACAGCTGCCGAGCCCGAAAAGAACGCTCCCCGATGCCCTGAACCCACTCTTCAAGCTCGGGAAGCGTGAAATCTTTGACGCAAACCGGTTCCATATCGGACGGGTTCAACCCTTGCGCACCAGATATTGATCGTTCATCCTGTCCTGCAGGAAAATCCTGTTGAAACGACGGGCGTCCGCGGAATCGTACCACTTGACCCCCTGGTCGACGCACTCTTTGCAGGCTTTCCTGGGGATGTGCACCGCAAGTATATGGTAGCCCGTGTCCGTTGACGAATCAATGGATAAAACCCCGCTGCAGTCGGGACAGACCCGCAGCGTTTCCCGCTGGGATTCGAGGATATTGTCGGTGTCGTAGTAGATGGACCGCTCGCGTTCGGCGAACTTCCTGCCCGAAAGCTGCTTTTTCCGGATCTCGGGAGCCTTTTTCCATCCGGCCAGGACCTCTTCCACGACCCGGTGGATGTGCTTGGTGACCTCGCCGGACTGGCGGATCTTGTCGGGCTGGTAGTCCGGTTCCCTCACTTGGCTGAAATCGAGTCCCGCCATCGCCAGGAGGATTCCCACATTGACGTAGGGCAGGGCGCCCTCGATGGAGTAGCCCCCCTCGAGGACCGCGATGTCGGCCTTGAGGCGGCGGGTGAGCTCCGCATAACCCTGGGCGCAGAAGCTCATGTTCGTGATCGGGTCGGTGTAGTGATTGTCCTGCCCCGCCGAGTTGACGATCAGCTCCGGCTTAAAGTCTTCGAGAATCGGCAGCACCGCCTGGTCCAGCACATACAGAAACCCTTCCTCGGAAGTTCGTGGCGGCAGCGGAATGTTGACGGTCATGCCCGCCGCGGTGGGGCCGCCGATTTCGTAGTGAAACCCCGAGCCCGGGTAGAGCGTTCGGCCGTCCTGGTGCAGGGAGATGAACAGCGTGTCCGGATCGTGCCAGTAAATGTCCTGGGTTCCGTCACCGTGGTGACAGTCCGTGTCGACGATGGCCACCCGGTCGATGCCATAGGCTTTCCGCAGGTACTCGATCATGATGGCTTCGATATTCACGTTGCAAAATCCCCGCGCGCCGTGCACGACCCGCATGGCATGGTGACCGGGCGGACGGACCAGGGCGAACCCCCGCTCGATGTGCTTTTCCATCACCTGGATGCCGACGGTCTTGGCCCCGCCGGCGCTGATCAGGTGTGATTCGGTCACGACGCTCATTTCATCCGGCACGCAGAAGTGGACCCGCTTGATATCGTCAACCGTCGCCAGGTCCGGCTTGAACTCGATCACGCCTTCGATGTCGAGCAACCCTTCCTCGAACACCTGGTCCTGGGTGTAGAGCAGCCGTTCTTCCCGCTCCGGGTGGGTCGCACTGATCGCCCAGTCGAAGGCGGGGAAGAAGACCACACCCGTTCTCGTCTTGCTCGTAAGCATGTCCTCGCTCCTTTCAGGCAAGCGAACGGCTCGGGGCGGAGTTCCCGTATAACGCCGCCCGGCTTGCCGCCTTCACTCGAAGAACGCCGGGCGGACCGGACGCCTCATGTCTGCGGCGGGACCGATTCGGCCAGCCGGTCCGCAATTTCCCGGTAGCCGGGAATCAGGCCGGGTTTGACCTGGACTTTCACGCGTATGTTTCGGCCGCTGGTGTAAAAGCTCCGGACCATATTGAACTGAATGTCTTCGATGACTTCCATTTCCAGCTCGGATTCTACCGCCCCCTGCTTGACACACTTGTCCCGGAGCAGATCGAATGCCAACCGGACCGCCGATTCCCGGTCGAAGTCGCGCTTCACCGTCTTGTAGAAATCCTCTTCGGGTGCCACCGCAATACCTCTCTCGGTATCGGCAAAGAGCGTAACCTCGGAGGTGTTCTTGGCCAGGGCGGCTCCGAGGGCGTTGGCCACCTGCCAACGGGGGACAACCCGCACCCGTGAATCCGTGAAGTCGCCCAGGCGCCGGGCGAAATGCGGCGCCGGCCCTCCGAGAACGAGGATTTCGCCGGGCCGCACCTGGTAACCTCCGAGCAGTTCCTGCACCGTATACACGGGCTTGCTGTTGATGTTCGAAATCATCTCCCCCGCTGCGGACAGGATCTTGCGGCAGGCTTCGTCGAAGACACGGTTGGCGGTATCCTCCAGGGACATCCCCAGGCCGTCGGCAATGGGCTGCAGCCCGCGCCGGGAAGACCCCGCATCGCCGTCGTTCACCTTGCCCAGCACAAACAGCGCGTCGGTGGGGGTGGGCACAGGCCCTCCATAAGCCATGGCCGGGCCCTTCCGGTCGGGCCCGATGGAAAGCCCGCCGTCCGCCAGGCGGACGACGCTGTCCCCGCCGAGGCCGATGGAGACCGTCTTGAGCGCGCGGATCAATGTCTTGTACCCGCCCAACTCGCATCCCAGCGGGTCCAGGAGCGGCACTTTCCGGATCAATATCGCCATGTCCGTCGAAGTCCCGCCGATATCCAGGACGAGGGTTTCCTCGGTCTCCGAGGCGAACGGCAAGGAACCCATGACACTCGCCGCCGGCCCGGATAGAATGGTCTGGCCCGGGCACTGGAGCGATGCCTCGAGGCTCATGGTGCCCCCGTCGGCCTTGAGCACGTAAATGGGAACGTTCAATCCCTTCTTTTCAAGCGATTCCCGGACCGCATCGAAAAACCTGCGATGGGTTTCGCAGACTGCGGCGTTGAGGTACGCGGTGGCGATACGCCTCGGAAAATTCAGGTTTCCCGAAAGGCGGTGGCCCAATACCACGTTGAAGAAGGAATCTCCAAGGATGTCGCGGACTTGTGTCTCGTGCTTCGGATTCCGCACGGAGAACTTACTCACCACCGCCACCTGCCGGACCCCGTCGGTCTTGAGCTTCGAGGCGATCGCCTGGATTTCCGAAGTTTTCACGGACTGGATTTCACGGCCGCGGTGGTCGATGGAGCCGGCCACGCAGTAGTAATGAGGGCCGGTCCGAAAGAATTCGGGGTCGACACCCGGGCCGGCGGATACGATCACTGCGGTTTCATTCGTCTTGCCTTCGATAATGGCGTTCGTCGTCAGGGTCGTGCTCAGCACCACCCGGCTGATGCCGTCGGGGGGGATTCCGCCGGTGACCCCTTCGATGCCCGCCCGGACACACCCCAGCAAATCGGCATGGTCCGTGGGGACTTTCGTTTGGCGATGAATGCCGTCCTTGTCGATGAGAACGACATCGGTATGAGTGCCACCCACATCCAACCCTAATATCATGGCGTTCCCCTGCGTTTTGCCGGATCGGTCAGCCGCCGTTGACGGGAATCGAGCGCGGAACATCCGCCCACTCGTATTGCTGCAGCCCCGGTCCACCCCAAAAAAATGCTAACGGAAAGGCTTGAGGCTGTCAATGTAACACTATCTGAAAACCGAGAATTCTTCTCGTTCCCTCGACTCACGAACGTCTCCCGTCGGTATGCGCCGACAGCTCCATCGAAAACTCGACAGTTCCAGCTTCAATCGGAACGCCTGAACAAGTGAGGCCGTTGAAGTTGCCGGACGCCGTCGCTATCCAGTCAAACGGCGTTCGCGAAAGGGGGGGTATCACGCAGAGCTCTACATATCATGAAGTGATAGTGGATGACATCAAGTTTTCGAACGATTGCGACGACCTGTCCCGCGAATCGGGGTTCGGTGTCGGTTTCGAGCTCGAATTCTATGGTGGGCGTTGCGACGACCGGTGAAGGACTGAATTCTTGACGCACCGGAGCGACCGGGCGAACGGTTGGACGGAAAAGGCCGTCCGGGCCGGGCGGGGGGATTGCCGGGCACGCCGGGGGAGGCCGTCCGCGGCAGGCTCTTTTCGTCCCGCGACTTCAAGCCGGCCTCGCGCCTGTGCGCGGGCCGCAACCCGGATAAGGCTGGGTAATCATTCCCTCGCTCCATTGCTTTGCAGTGAAACCGTCGCCTTGGATGGAGCCCATCAGTTCAGGAAGACGTCCCGGTAGTAGTCGTAATGTTCGGTGGCGGCCCCCGCGCCCCGTATGACCGCGCGCAGAGGGTCTTCGGACTTTTTCACCTCCAGGCCCGTGACCTGGTGGAGCAACATGCGCAGGCCCTTGAGCAGAGCCCCGCCCCCCGCCAGCCAGATGCCGTTTTCGGCGAGGTCCGAAGCCAAATCCGCGGAAACCCGTTCCAGCACCCTGCGCACCGCCTCGACAATGGCCATGGTCGGTTCCTTGATCGCATCGCGGATGTCCGCGTCGGTGACGGAGACGACCTTGGGCATGCCCGTGGCCAGGTCCTTGCCTCGAAGCTTGACCTCCAGGGTTCGCTTGAGCGGCACGGCCGAGCCGATCTTGATCTTGATGACTTCCGCCATGGTTTCGCTGATGTTCATCCCGTGCTCGCGCCGCATGAACTGGCAGATCGCCTCGTTGGCCTCGTCTCCGGCCACTCGCAACGACTCGCTGCAGGAGACCGCAAACATCGAGATCACCGCCACTTCCGTGGTCCCGCCGCCGATGTCCACCACCATCTGCCCCGCGGGCTGATCGATCGCCAGGCCCGTGCCGATCGCCGCGGCCATGGGCTCTTCGATCAGGCTGACTTTACCCGCTCCCGCCATCTCCGAGGCCTCGATCACCGCCCGCTTCTCCACCGAAGTGATCCCTGCCGGCACCGCCACCACCAGCTTGGGCTTTGAAAGGGGCAACCGCTTGAACACCTTCCCCAGAAACGATCGGATCATGAACGTGGCCGTCTCGAAATCATGGATGACCCCGTCTTTCATGGGGCGGGAAATCAGCGTGTTCCTCCCGTGCCGCCCGACGAGGTTCTTGGCCTCGTTGCCCACGGCAATCACCTGGTTGGTTTCCTTGTCGAGGGCGACCATTGAAGGTTCGTCCAGAACCACGCCTTTCCCTCTCACGTAAATGAGCGAGTTTGCAGTACCCAAATCCATGGCCATGTCCTTGGAGAGAAAGTCGAGCATGCGACCGATCATTTTTCGTTTCCCTTCCTCAATTTGCGCTGTAGTGTGGGTTCTGTCCGTTGCCGTCGATCATCCCCTTATAGCAAATGTTTCGAGCCGTTTGCAAAAAGTTCGTTCACCGCGGGCGATATCCGAGAATTTATCCGTTATGGACTTTGCTTTTCTTTCCGTAAAGAGTGTAAGAGTGGAAAAATCATCAACGATGATGGATTGATGATGAAGTTTTTTTGTTGACAAATCAGTCGAGTCTAACGATACACTGTTAATCGTTGAGCTTTTTCGTGAAGTCGCGACTGTGCCGGGATCGGGGAGGGTACCGGCCGTCGGCGGGGGCGAACGGCAAATCGGAATTGTGTGATACGCGGAGTCGGATCGGCGCCGTGCCGATTCGACGGGGAGGGGGAGAGCGATGCGGGATCGATGGCGGTTTGCGGCATGGGGGCTGGCGCTGGCGTTGAGTGTCGTATCGGTTCAATCGGTCCTGGCCGCGCCGTTTACCGTGAACGCCCGATCGGCAATGGTCGTCGATATGTCCAACGGCGTGGTTCTCTACGAAAAGAATGCCGATGACCTCATTGCTCCCGCTTCCATCACCAAGGTCCTCACCCTCTACATTGTTTTCGACGCCATCAGGGAAGGCCGCATCCGCCTGGACGACCGGGTGGAAATCAGCTCCCGCGCCGCGAAGACGACCGGGTCCCGCATGGGGGTGAAGGCCGGCACGCGCGTGTCCTTGGAAGAGCTCATCAAGGGCATGGCGGTGGTGTCCGGCAATGATGCCTGCGTGGCCGTGGCCGAGCACATCAGCGGAAACGTCGAAGCGTTCGTTCGGAAAATGAATGCCAAGGCCCGGGAACTGGGCATGAACAGCAGCCGGTTCATGACGCCGAACGGCCTTCCGGCCAAAGGGCAGCTCACGACAGCCCGGGATATCGCCAGGCTTTCCATCGCCTATTTGAGGCGCTTTCCCGATTCGCTGACCATCCATTCGATGCAGGCCTACAGTTACGGCACTTCAAGTCACCACAACGCCAACCGGCTGCTCGCGACCTGTCCCGGCGTGGACGGTCTGAAGACCGGGTTCGTCTGCGCGTCGGGCTACAACATCACGGCGACCGCCAGGCGCGGGAACACGCGCATCCTCGCGGTGGTGCTGGGAGCGCCCACTCCGGGGGTCCGGCTGCGCGAGACGACGAAGCTGCTGGAAGCGGGGTTCGCGGAGGTCGCTCCGGAACTGGCGGACATGAGATATGCAACCCTTGCCTCCGACGACTTCGGGGAACAAAGGCCGTCGTACGTGAGGGTCCCGGCCGGCTCCGGCAGGAAGGGAAAAGCCGCGCGGATCAGGCTCTCTAAGACGGCCAAGTCGGGCAAATCGTCCCGGCATGACAAGGTGGTGAAGGTGTCCGGGCGCGACAAGGCGGTGAAGGTTGCGAAGTCCTCGGGTAAGTCTTCGAAGAGAGCCCCGGCCGAGGTGTGCCGGGACACGTCCGCAAAGGGCGGCAAGATCAACGCGCGGACCGCTCGAGGAAAGCCCGTAAAGGATCTCCGCGTGGCGGAAAAAGCCGGCTCCGGGAAACAAATGGCGGCCGTCAATAAGACGAGATCCTCCCGGGACAAGATCGCGAAGTCAAAGGATACCGGCAAGTCCGGCAACGCGAAGAAAAGCGCCGCTGCCCAATCCAAAAAGCCTTCGAAAGCGACCCGGTCGGCCGCTGCCTGCCCTTCCAAGAAAGGCGCGGCCGCCCAGAAAACCAAGCAGCAGGCAAAGCTCACCAAGGGGAAAGACAAGGGGTAGTCCCGCCTGCTGGGCCCCGACTCCCCTCAAGTTCCTCGAATTCCTCCGATTCGGCGTCAAAGCTAAGGGGTATCACCGCATGACGAAACCGGACCCCTTTGACCGCACCAAGACCCGCCCCGCAAGAATCATCGCCCGCACCCGCAAGAATCGTCGCCCGCATCTTCGTGGGAGAATAGTTTCGGCCCGGCACATTTTCATCCTTCGTTGTGATCTGCCCACGGCAAGCCAAATCGCATAGCAACAGTGTTCCTTCTCGAGTATTGAGTCGCGTAAGGCGGGGGGTGCGCGACAGCGCAACTCACGGTCTCAATACCATTTTCCCTGCCGTCATACCCAACATACAAGGGTGGGGTGCGCGACGGCGCAGCACACAATCATGAGGCCCGCGGGCCTTAATCCTGCCGGCCATTGGGGCCCTGTGGAGTGCGCCAAGCGCAGCGCAGCCCACGGCTTTAATGCCCTTGGCCCGGGGCTCGGTGTTATAAACGATCCGGAGCTCACGTGCGGAACGCCCACCTGGAGGGGCCGGCGTCCGCCGGGTTTCACATCGATCATGACAAGGGCGGGTGCATGAGGCTCAGCCTGATCATGGCCACGCAGGACCCCTGCCCACCTTGCCGATCCCCTCGGGAATGACGATTCCAATCGTTATGCATTGATGTGAGCCGCCGGTTTATAAAGAAATGTGAAAAGTGTAGGTTTGACCCCTTGCGGCACATTTATTGCGTAGTGTTTCACTGACGTTCAAAATATGCAAATCTTGGTCTTAGGTCAGTGGTTTACCCATTCCGATGGATACTGTAGCCCGTGTGAATGTGTTTGGATTCCTTGCCCTTGGATGCAGATGAGCTGTGAATCAATCGCGAACACGAGAACGAATGGGGGCAAAAAGCGATTTCTAGAAGAAATTCATTGCCGGCAATCGTGATGACAATTCTTGTCACTCTCCTCCTGGGTTTTTCCATTCACAGCGAGACCTTGAAATCGGCCCGTCCCGATGCCGTCAGCGCTTTGTGGATCGGGGATTCGCGGGGCATGACGAAAGTCGCCCCGGGGACGGGAGCGCTCCTTTTGCGGGTCGATACCGCGGGAGAAGTCGGCGCGATTGCGGTGGACGAATGGAACGCAAGGGTCTGGGCGCGGGGGCATCACGCTCTTTACGCCTTTGATTTCGCCGGCGCGCAATTGTTGCGGATTCCTTTTCCGTACCGGCACCACCACGAACGGGACGGTTGCGGACCGCCGGGTCCTGTCGGAACGGAGGATGCGCGTCTTGCGGTCGATCCCGCCGACGGGGCGGTCTGGCATGCCGCGGGGGAATGGCTGTTCCGGTTCGACGTGCAGGGAGAGCTCAAGGTTTCCCTCAAGCTGCACCACCCGATTCGGGGGATTGCCCTGGATCGTTCGAAGTCGCACCTGTGGGTTGCGACCGACCGGGCCGTCACCGCCTACGACCAGGAGGGGCATGCCGTCGGGGGAATCGAGCTTCGTCGTCGCTCCGAAGTCCGCGACATTGCGTTCGACCCCGTTTCGGGGGGCCTCTGGATCGCTCTCGATCACTTCCTGAAGCGCTATGACGATAACGGAGCGCTCCTCTTCGAAAAACGGTTTCACCGGATTCGGCGGATCGGCGCGGACGGCCGGGGCGGGCTGTGGATTGCGAGGGAGCGAACGGTCGCGCGCCTGGATCGCGACGGGAAGACGCTCTTTGAAGTCGATCCTTTCCAAGGGCGGGAAGGCGGAGGCCCGAACGATCTTGCTCCGGACGTTTTGGACGGTTCCGCCTGGGTCGTGAACGGGAAGTTCCTGGCTCACGTGAGCGCGACGGGAGCGGTATCGAGCGTTTTCGATCCCGACGCCGCCCACCGGACCCGCTTGCATGCCGTTGTGCTCTACCGGGACGCGGCGCCCCCGGCGGTAGGCATCACGAGTCCTGCCGAGGGAACCCGGATCAACACGTCGTCGCCGGAAATCGCGGTGACTTACAGTGACGCCGGAACGGGCGTGGACCCGGGGAGCCTTTTCTTCAGGGTCAACGGGAGCGATTGCGCGGGGGTGTGCAGCGCCACCGATACCGGCGCCCTCTGCGCCCTTCCGGCCGTCCTGCGGGAAGGGGAAAATACCGTGATTGCCACGGTGAAGGACTACGAGGGGAACGTCTCCAGACCGGCGCAGGTGAGCTTCACGATCGATACGGTGCCTCCCGGGATCACGTTGAGCGCCCCGCCGCAGGGCCTGGTGACCAACCAGGCGGGACAGGCGATTGCCGGGAGTGTGAGCGAGCCGGCAACGCTCACCTCTAACGGGCTGCCGCTCACCCTGGGGGAAGGTCTGAGCTTTTCGGGAACCATCACCCTGGGCGAAGGGACGAACACCGTTGAGCTGATGGCGGTGGACCGGGCGGGGAACAACGCCCGGCTCATCCTGAACCTCACCCTGGACACCGTTGCTCCGGGCATTCCCGACCTGGGGCTCATCGCGGTGAGCGACCCGGTCGACGGCCAGGTCACCGTCACAGGTGCCGCGGGCAGCGTGGAAGGCGGGGCCGAGGTGGTGGTGACAAACAGTGTCACCGGAGAGACAAAAATCGTCACCGCGAACGCCGACGGCAGCTTTACGGTGAGTATCGGGGCTCGGGCGGGAGAAACGCTTTCCATCGCGGTGCGGGACAAGGCGGGCAATTCGGGTCCGGCCGCGAACCTCGCCGTTCCCGCGGCGGGGTCGCCCGCCGCGGACAAGCTTCCGGAGGGGAGTTTCGGATATTTTTACCGGGATCTCGTGCCGCGGGACGCCACGATTGCCGAGTACAACCCCAGGCGATTCGGCCTCGTCACGGGAATCGTGAATGACGCGGCAACGTGCCGCTCGCCGGGGTCGTCGTGTCGATTCTTTCGCACCCGGAATACGGCACGGCGGCGACGGATGCCGCGGGGCGCTTCACTTTGCCGGCCGAGGGCGGGGGCACGCTCACCGTCGTCTACCACAAGGCCGGTTTGCTCCCGTCGCAGCGACAGGTCAACCTGCCGTGGAACGATTTCGCGGTGGCCGAGACGCTGCGGATGATTCCCGAGGATCCCGCAGCGACCGCCCTGACCTTCGACGGCAACCCGGACACGGTGCTCACGCACCGCTCCAGCGTGGTGAGCGACGTTTCCGGCAGCCGCTCCTGCACCATGGTGTTCACCGGGGACAACCGGGCGTATTCCGTCGATGCGGGCGGCAATACCATCGCCGAGCTCACCACCGTCACGGTCCGGGCGACGGAGTACGCCACCGAGGACTCCATGCCCGCGAAACTCCCGCCCACTTCCGCCTACACCTACTGCGCGGAGCTGCAGGTGGACGGAGCCGAACGGGTGCGGTTCGAGAAACCCGTCGCGCTGTGGGTGGAGAATTTCCTGGGATTCGACGTCGGGATTATCGTTCCGGTGGGCTATTACGACCGCGACCGCGGCGTGTGGGTGCCGCAGCCGAACGGGCGCGTGGTGAGGCTCCTGGACACCGACGGCGACAGCGTGGCGGACGCGCTCGATGCCGACGGCGACGGGCAGGCCGACGATCTCAACGGGAACGGGTCCTTCGCCGACGAGGTCGCGGGCCTGGACAATCCGCAGAAGTACCCGGCGGGGGCGTCGTTTTGGCGCGTGGAGGTGAAGCATTTCAGTCCGTTCGATTTCAACTGGGCGCCTTCGGTGGTTGATCAATACCTGGGTACTTTCATAGACCCCAACCCCTTGGGCGATCCGGAGGTTGACGACGAAAGAAAAGAGGAGGATGACTGCTCCAATCAGACGAACTCGTATGCCACTCACAGGGCCCGGACTTACCATGAAGACATTCCCGTCCCCGGGACTGAACTGACTTTGCATTATGCGAGCAGCCGCGTTCAAGGCACGCAACACATCATCGCGGTTCCGGCAAGCGGCAATGACGTGCTGCCGGATAGTCTCAGGGGAATTGTCGTGAAGCTGGAAGTTGCCGGCCGTGTTTTCAAGAAGATGCTCCCTCCCTTGCCCAACCAGGGCACCGAATTCGTATGGGACGGTCTGGATTGCCTCGGAAGACGGACTGCCTCGGCAATCGCCAATACCAGCATAGGGTTTATATACGAAACACGCTACGCGGTGCCTGAGGAAATCAAGGAAGCGTTTGCATCGCTGGGGCTGATCGTTACCCCCGTCGGGCCCCGGGAGGAAGCGAGGGAGGCCATCGCGTGGAAGCACCATCAGATGGTGATCCGGTCTTTTCAGGTCGGAGAAGCCACATCCATGGGGGAAGGCTGGAGCCTCTCGAACCACCACCAGGCGGATTGGGTCCTGCCCGTGCTGCACAAAGGCGATGGGACTATCCTGGAGGAGAAGAATTCGAGCCACAAGTCCAGGTCGTTCTTCTATTCATCCATCATCGACACGGTTGCGGGCAACGGGACCGCAGGTTACGGCGGGGACGGGGGCGCTGCAAATCATACGGAGGTGAATTGGCCGACAGGTGTTGCCGTTGATGCGAAAGGCGACCTGTACATTGCCGACTCCGGCAACTGCCGTGTGCGCAAGGTGGACTCCTACGGTATCATCACGACGGTTGCCGGCAACGGCAGTTGCGGCTACTCCGGCGACGGGGGAGCGGCCGTCGAGGCGCAGCTCGGGTATCCGGCATTCGTGGCGGTGGATTCGCGGGAAAACCTCTATATCTCCGATACCGAGAGCCACCGCATCCGCAAGGTCGGACCGGATGGCGTCATCACGACCGTGGCCGGGTCCGGATTGTGCCATTTGAAGGTGGAAGACGGTTATGGCGGCTACCAGGAATACGACGCGCCCTGCTTCGACGGAGACCAGGGGCCCGCCGACCAGGCCAAGCTCAACAATCCGTCGGGTGTGGCCACGGATGCATCGGGCAACCTTTACATCGCGGACACGGGCAACCGGCGCCTTCGCAAGGTGGCCCCGAGCGGCACGATCTCCACGGTGGCCGGCGATGGAGAGCTTGGTTCGGGTGCCGACGGATGGCCGTCGACCCAGCTTCATTTGAGCCCCGTTGGGGTGGTCGCCGATTCAAGAGGCAACCTCTTTGTTTCCGATCTTTCCCATGGCGAGGGCAACGGCCGCATACGCAAGATAGACCCTACCGGTTTCGTCACAACCGTGGCTGGTCATGATTGGGAAGGAACCCTGGGTGATGGAGGCCCGGCAACTCAGGCGTACATAGGGTCTCCTCGAGGTCTGGCAGTCGATCGAGGGGGCAACCTGTATTTCGCGGACCCTTGGATAAACCGTGTTCGGGCCGTGAACACCATGGGAATCATCACCACCGTGGCGGGCTCCGATGACGGAACGTTCGGCGAGGACGGAGGGTTGGCGCTCAGGGCGAGGCTTGCTTTTCCGATGGATGTGGCGGTCGATCCCCGGGGGGACTTGTACGCCACGGAGCAGTGGAACCAGCGGGTTCGCAAAGTCCGCGGCCGTTCTCCTTTTGTCGAGGTGAAAAGTGCGGGAGGGACGGTCGTTGCCGATGACAATGGCTTGGGGTATGCACTCGCGGGGGGACGTCATCGAGAAACGGTGGATCTCGATACCGGGGCGCTGGTCTATAAATTCGACTATGATGAGGGCAAACGGTTGAGCTCCATTACCGACCGGTTCGGCAACCGGACCACCCTCGCCAGAAATGCCGACGGGGTGCCCACTGCGATCGTCTCTCCCGACGGTCACACCACCGGCCTGGTCGTTGACGACGCCAACCGCCTCCGAGAAATCATCTACCCGGACGGCGGTTCATATCGATTTGAATATAACGCGGGAGGTTTGATGACGGTCCAGGTCCAGCAGGGGGGAAACCGGTTCGAACATGGCTTTGACGCCGCGGGGAAGCTGACCGACATCATCGATGAGGAGGGCGGGCACTGGCGGTATTCCCAGAAAGTGACCTCAACCGGGGAAATCCGGGCGGAGATGCTCACCGGGGAAGGCAACCTCACGTCCTACGTGGACAAAAACGACGGAAGCGGGATCTTCACCTCCACGATTACCGACCCCAACGGGGCTGCGACGTTCTATAGGTCGTTTCCGGCCGCCTTCCAGGATTTGAAGTGGTCCGCCTGTGGATTGCTTCTGGAGTTCCGCTACGACTATGACCCCCAGTACGGTTTCCGGTTCACCAGGCAGCTCAGGGAGCATACCACGACCGGCTTTCTGGACAGGATCACCGAGCGGTACAGAACTTATGAAGACACGGATTCCAACGGGGTTCCCGACCGGATCACGGAAACCGTCGCCGTCAACGGGAAGGCCACGACTCTCGTTCATGACACGGTCCAGCACCGAAAAACGTTGACGTCCCCCCAGGGCAGAACGGTCACCTCCTTCTACGATCCCCATACGCTGCTCACGACGGATCTCAGGGTGCCGGGCTATCTTGACAAGAGCTTCGGGTACGACACCCGGGGGCGCCCGACTTCGATAGTAATCGGCGAACGTGAGACGAAGCTGGCCTACGACGATCAAGGCCGTCTCGGTTCCGTGACCGACCCCGGGAACCGGACCACGTCATACGCGTACGACGCTGTCGGCCGAACGACGGGAGTGTCGCGCCCGGACGGAAGCACCATAGGTTTCAGCTATGATCTGAACGGCAATATAACGGTCCTGGCCAATCCGGCGGGCACGCCCCATGCTTTCGGCTACAACCGGGTGAATCTGAACGGGTCGTATCAGACCCCGCTCAGCGGGAGCTACCTGTATTCCTACGACCGGGACCGCCGTTTGACCCGGGTGCTCTTCCCTTCGGGAAAGGAAATCCGCAATGTGTACGAGAAGGCGAACCTGGCTCGCGTCGAGACTCCCGAAGGCAACATCGAATACGGGTACCTGTGCTCCGGCAGGTTTCCGGAATCGATCAACAGGGGCGGGGAAGGAATCGCTTACGGTTACGACGGGCCGCTCGTGACGTCCGAGACCTTCTCGGGGACGCTGGGCGGGACACTGAAGTATTCCTATGACGAGTACTACAGGGTGACCTTGCTGAGTTACGCCGGGGCAACGGAATCCCATACCTACGACAACGACGGCCTCTTGACCGGAACCACCGATTTCACCATTCGCCGGGATGCGACAAGCGGTTTTGCGGAGGCGGTTCTGGGGGCGACCACTGCCCAAAACCGGGCGTTCAACGGCTACGGGGAACTGGACGGGGTGGAGTACCGGTCGATGGACAATCCCGTTCATTCCTGGTCGGTTTCCCGGAGCGCGGCGGGAAGGATCGCGACCAAAACGGAAACCGTGAACGGTTCAACCGTTGAGTACGCCTACGAATATGATTCCCTTGGGAGGCTTCTGGCGGTCCGGCGGGACGGGGTGCCGGCGGAGGAGTACCGCTACGACGCCAACGGCAACCGCACGCAGGAGACCAACACTCTGCTGGGCATCATCGGAAGGACTTCGACCTACTCCGAGGAGGACCACCTGCTGACTTCGGGCGGAACCGTCTACCGCTACGACGCCGACGGGTTTCTCACCACCCGGACGGAAGGCTCGGCGGTGACCCGCTACGTGTATTCTTCACGTGGAGAGCTATTATCCGTGACCCTGCCCGACGGGAAACGGATCGAGTACGTCAACGATCCCCTGGGGAGGCGGATCGCCAAGAAAGTGAACGGGACGATCACGCAAAAATACCTCTGGCAGGGGCGTACCCGGTTGCTTGCGGTTTTTGGCGGAAACGACGATCTGATCCTGCGCTTCCGGTATGCCGACGGCAGGATGCCTTTGTCTTTCACGAAGGGGGGCACGGAATATTCCCTTTCCTACGACCAGGTGGGGACGCTCAGGACGGTGACCGACGCATCGGGCGCCGTCGTGAAGGAGCTCGTCTACGATTCTTTCGGCAATCTCATCGGCGACACCAACCCGGGGTTCTATGTTCCGTTCGGCTTTGCGGGCGGCCTCCACGACCCGGACACCGGCCTTGTGCGCTTCGGCTTCCGGGACTATGATCCGGAAGTGGGACGCTGGACGGCAAAGGATCCGATCGGCTTTGGGGGTGGGGATACGAACCTGTATGGGTACTGCTTAAGTGATCCGATCAATTGGGTAGACTCGCACGGTCTTAAGGAACACTATATTTTTGAGTTTGAACTGTTAAGTACATTATTTGAAATATTAAATTATAAAAATGAAATTTTGGAGAAGGCAAAGGAGCAGGCAATACATGATCAATGTTATAAACAAGAGTGGGAGAGTTTACATAATAAATATTCGATATTGGATGCAGGATTTGACTGGATATGGTATGATGTAGATGAGGCAGTAAAACACTATAGAAAAGAATTTCAAAAGACAAGGCCATGTATGTAAGTTAATAATACATATATTCATTATACAATAAATAATATATTGGAGTTTTGTATGTATAATAACATAAGTTCATTAATATATATGTACTGTTCCAGTCTATATAAGAATATACTTAGGCTAATTAAACGTAGGAATATCATGATTTTAGTATTCGTTGCTGTTGAGGCTGTTGAATTTATTGATTTTTTATATAAATACAAGATAAGTCATCATTATAATAAAATGTTATTCGTCAAGATCTCTGTGTTGGGTGTTTATCTATTGCTTTCATATTTAGCATATGAAGGAATTCAAATGGCAATTGTAGCGTTTAGATTATTATTAATTATTAATGGAGTTTGGATACTGATATTCTGTCTCTTGGGCGTTAACTATTCGCAATATATTTTGAAAATCATTGGTATTATTATTGGTGCCTACTTTCTGCTTGGAGGAATATTGTTATTGAGAAATACTGATTCATCATTGAGCTAATAGGCTGTGATATTCATAATCTGTCAACTATGCTCATAGCGTGTTGAAGGGATTTCGTCTCCACTTTTGATGTACTGGGCGTGTTCAGCAGTATCTTGGCATCAATAGCGACGCTGGAAACGGCCTGCCGGAAGTGGTCCATGGGGCGACCACTGCGCAGAGCCGGGCGTTCAACGGCTACGGGGAGCTGGACGGGGTGGAGTACCGGTCGGTGGACAATCCCGTTCATTCCTGGTCGGTTTCCCGGAGCGCGGCGGGAAGGATTGCGACCAAAACGGAAACCGTGAACGGTTCAACGGTTGAGTACACTTACGATTATGATTCCCTTGGGAGGCTTCTGGCGGTCCGGCTGGACGGAGTGCCGGCGGAGGAGTACCGCTACGACGTCAACGGCAACCGCGTGGAGGAGACCAACACTCCGCGGGGCATCATCGGAAGGACTTCGACCTACTCGGAGGAGGACCACCTGCTGACTTCGGGCGGGACCGTCTACCGCTACGACGCCGACGGGTTTCTCACCACCCGGACGGAAGGCTCGGCGGTGACCCGCTACGTGTATTCTTCCCGTGGAGAGCTATTGTCCGTGGCCCTGCCGGACGGGAAACGGATCGAGTACGTCAACGATCCCCTGGGGAGGCGGATCGCCAAGAAAGTGAACGGGACGACCACGCAAAAATACCTATGGCAGGGGCGTACCCGGTTGCTTGCGGTCTTTGACGGAAACGACGTAGCGTATTGAGCAATTGGGGCTCTCGCGGAGGACGCCCATCCCAGGGGTGAGCGGCGGGAACGGGACGCGCGGGATTGGCCGTGGCACCCTTGATGATCAGCAGGAGGAAAGATAGCCGCCGGTGAGCCACGAGAGAAAAAGAGCAGAAAGCAAGTGCGCAACGGGCGCGAAAGCCCGGCGGCGAGCGTTCAACCTCGCGGCGTTCGGAGCGATTCTCGCGCTCGCGCTTCTGTTCAAGGTGTTCTATCTCTGGTCCTATTCCCATTCGAGTCCTTATTTCGCCATCGCCCGGCTGGATTCCGGCGTCTACGTCGACTGGGCGAGGGAAATCAACCGGGACGGCCGGCTCGGCACGGAAGTCTTCTACCAGGCGCCGCTCTATCCCTATTTCCTGAGCGTCGTGTTCTCGATTTTCGGTGAGAGTTTTCCGGCCGTCACGGTCATCCAGCTTCTCATGGGCGCAGGCATCGTATGCTTGGTTCACCTCGTCGGGAAAAGGGCATACGGGGAGCGCGCCGGGCTGATTTCGGCCGCCCTGTGCCTGGCCTACGCTCCCTTCACCATGCTGGAAACCAAGATCCTCACGACGGCAACCGAGATGTTCCTGGGCCTGGGGAGCATGTACCTCCTGGTAAGGGCCGAACAGGAACGGAGCATCGGCTGCTGGGCGGCGGGCGGCGCCGTTCTCGGCCTCGCCGTGATCTGCAGGCCCAACTACCTTCCGGTCGTGCCGCTCGTGATCCTGATTCTGCTGGCGCGCCACCGCCACCGGCCGCGCGAGGCGATCCCCGCGATCTTTGCGGTCGGCCTGATTCCCTGCCTCATCGTGGGAGTCGTGGCGGCCAGGAACTACGCCGTGGGCCGGGATTTCGTTCCCATCAGCTCGAGCGCCGGGGTGACCTTCGCCCAGGGCAACAATGCCATGGCCCGGGGCGCCATGGTGGTGCTCCCGGGTTTTTCGGGATCATCCCCGAACCAGCGCCGGGAGGAAACCCTGATCGCGGAAAAAGAGATGGGCCGGCCGCTCAAGCCTTCCGAAACCAGCGCGTTCTGGTTTCGCCGCGCCTTCGAATTCATCCGGGAACACCCCGGCCAATACCTGCGGCTGCTCCTGGACAAGGTTCTTCTCGTCTTCAACAACCGCGAGCTGGGAAACAATTACCTCATGAGCGTCGAGGAAGCCCTGACGCCGGCGCTCAAACTGGCCTTCATCCCGTTCGGCTTCATCATGGCCTGGGCCGTGGTCGGCCTGGTGCCCCTCATCCGGCCCGGAGCACCGCGCGCGGCCGCGCTCCTCGCCACTTTCCTGGGAACCTTCGCCATGCTGGTCCTCTTCTACGTGAGCACGCGTTTCCGGATGCCCCTGGCGACGGCGGCGGTGATCATGGCGGGCGGCGGAATCGCGACCTTTCTGGACAGCCTCGGAAACGCAAGGCGGGCGAGCTTGATCCTGGCCGCGGCGGCGGCCCTATTCATCGTTTCGCTGCCGCCTTTTCTGCCGCTCAATGAAACGCAGCTGATGCGGGGCGACGGGGAATACTGGGCGAATCTCGCCGTGGCCTTCGAAAAACAGGGGCAATGCGAAAGGGCGCTCCGGGCCAGCGAGAAAGCCATCGCGATCAACCCCGAAAGCTACCGGAACCACGCGAAAAAGACGGAGCTTCTGGACGCGTCCCATGCGGACAAGAACGACGTGATCGCATGGGCGCTGCAGGTGGCGGAGAAGTTTCCCGGGGAGTGTTCCGCTCACCTGGCGCTGGCCGATCTGTACCGGGCCGCGGGGAAGAACGGGGAGGCGATTCGAAGTTATCGGAAAGCCGTGGCTTTGCGCCCCCGGGAGCCCGAACCGTACCTGCGGTTGGGGGCGCTATTGGGAAACGGCGGGGACCATCGGGCAGCGCGGGCCGTGCTGGCCGAAGGGCTGAAGGTCGGCCCGGCGGACATCCGCCTCCAATACGATTACGCCGTGTCGTGCGCCATGACGGGGGACAGGGAGGAGGCGCTCAAATGGCTCCGGGAAGTCGCATCCAGGGAGCCTGGCTATGCCCGGTCCCGCGAGTTGTTGCGGCAGCTGGATGCAGGGCCTCCCGAAAGCGGGACTCCCGGCGGCCGGCGCCCCGGCCCGTGACCGGCTTCGGCCAGCGCCTTCAATTGCCGGAAGAAATCCCGGATCACCGCAAGATTCAGTTTCGATGTGCCCGCGACCCGGCCGTGGAAGGTAATGGGCACTTCCTTCACACGCAACGATTCCCCTTTCCTGGCGAGAATTTCGAGGCCGATCTTGAAGCCTTTGAGGTCTGAGGGAAGAGCCAGGAGGATTTCCCGGCGCACCGTGAAATAACCGGAAAGCGGGTCCCGAACGCTTGTGAACGCGCGTGCGAACATCGCGGCGAGCCGTGAACCCGCGCGTCTGTGAATCGGCCAGTTTGGCGCGCAACCGCCGGGAACATAGCGGCTGCCGATCACCATGTCGTGCGTGCCCGCGCGGACCGGTCCGACGAGTTCGGGGATCGCCTCCGGTTCATGACCGAGGTCGGCGTCCATCACCACGAGAACGGCCCCTGCCGCGGCCTTTGCGCCGGTCAGCACCGCGTCGGACAATCCCCTGCCGCCGTTGCGCGCCAGCAGACGCACTCCCAGGCGGGTTTCCCATCGTCGCACGCGCTCCACCGTGCCGTCCGTCGACCCGTCGTCCACGACCAGGATTTCCGCGTCGAAGTCTGCGCCCTCGACGCATCGCTCCACCCTTGCGAGCAGGGCGTCGATATTTTCCGCCTCGTTCAAGGTGGGAACGATCACCGAAACATCAACCATTCCGATTTCTCCACGAGCGCCGAGCGCCCGGTCCCAGGCCCTCGCACGCGGGCAGGACCCGGAAGCGCGCGGGGGCAGTGCGTGCCGACTTTCCCATGGCACGCCGGGTCGATCGTTTTGAGCGACAAACCGCGTCAGTCGCCGAATCTCCTGCCTATATAGATCGTCGGGCCGTCCTCCGACTGAACGAAAAAAAACGGCCGGGTGAAGTTGTGCTTCCACGATAAACCGGAATATCCCCCGGGGTCGTCAGCCGTTGCGTTTATGGAGCGGCTCGGAGAGCCATTCCGCGGTTGTAGCCCGCGCTGCGCGCCGACGTTGAAAATTCTTGACAATTAAGTTATGTCACACTAATAGAGTCCTTTGGAAATGCAGTTTGAATGACAGCGGGTGAATTCGTGTTCGGCCGGCGTGGAAAACTACCGGACCGGAAACCGTCCAGCCCGGATGTGTACGGGCTGGAGGATGTTTCCGGCCGGAGGCAGGGGAATCCGCGGGAAAATGCGGCTCCGATCCGGAGCGGCGGGATCAGGTTCCGGCGGGATTCCGGGTTGTGATGAGGCTCTCCTCGATTCATACCAGGTTCTTCTCCGCGTTCCGAGTCCACCTACAGGCACCTGGCAAGTGAAGGCGCGTATCAATTCGTCATGACGGAGGGAGAAACCAGAATGAACTATTCCACACCAAATTCCAACGACGCAACCCTAACCTTCAACCGCTCGAAAAACGTCGTTCCGATGAGCGGTCTGTGCAGCCGGTGCATCGACGGATGCCGCGGCAACTGCGAGGTTTTCCGGGCGACCTTCAGAGGTCGTGAAGTCATTTATCCCGGGCCGTTCGGGCAAATCACCGCCGGCGGGGACAAGACCTTCCCGGTGGACTATTCGCACCTGAACATCCAGGGCTACGCCATGGGAGCGCACGGTTTGCCGGCGGGAGTCCAAGGGGGTCCCGACACCGCGATTTTCCCCATCGTGAGCACGGAAACGGAATACGGCTGGGACGTCAAGGTGAAGATGGATATGCCCGTATTCACCGGCGCCCTCGGTTCCACCGAGATCGCGCGGGCGAACTGGGATCATTTTTCCGTGGGCGCGGCGATCAGCGGGGTGACCCTGGTCTGCGGCGAGAACGTGTGCGGCATCGATCCTTACCTGGTGCTCAACGATGCCAACCGCATCGTCAAGTCGCCTGAAATGGACCGCCGCATCGAAACCTACAAGCGCTACCACAACGGCCGCGGGGAGCTCCTGGTCCAGATGAACGTGGAAGACACCCGGCTGGGCGTGGCCGAATACGTCATTGACAAGCACAAGCTGCAGACGATCGAGCTGAAATGGGGTCAAGGGGCGAAGTGCATCGGAGGGGAAATCAAGGTCGACAGCCTGGAGCGCGCCCTGGAGCTGCAGAGAAGGGGTTACATCGTCACGCCGGACCCCTCCAGCAAGATCATCCAGGCCGCCTACCACGAAGGCGCGATCAAGGAATTCGAGCGCCACAGCCGTCTTGGGTTCGTGAGCGAGGACGGTTTCCTCAAGGAGGTCGAGCGGTTGAGAAAACTCGGCTTCAAGCGCGTGACCCTTAAGACGGGAGCTTACAGCCTCCGGGAACTGGCCATGGCGATCAAGTGGGGCTCCAAGGCCCGGGTCGACCTGCTCACCATTGACGGCTCCGGGGGAGGCACGGGCATGAGCCCCTGGCGGATGATGGAGGAGTGGGGCATTCCGTCCCTGTACCTGCATTCGGTGGCCTACGAGTTCTGCGATAAGCTTGCTCAAAAGGGAGAGCGGGTGCCCGATATCGCCTTTGCCGGCGGGTTCTCCAGCGAAGACGGCATCTTCAAGGCGCTTGCCCTTGGCGCGCCTTACGTGAAGGCGGTCTGCATGGGTCGCGCGTTGATGATACCCGGAATGGTCGGGAAGAACATCGCCCAGTGGCTCAAGAAGGACGATCTGCCCAAGACCGTCAGCCAGTACGGCAAGACCGTCGAAGAAATTTTCGTGGGCTATCAGGCCGTCAAGGACATGGTCGGCGAAGACGAGATCAAAAAGATACCGCTTGGGGCCATCGGGTTTTACAGCTATGCGGACAAACTGAAAGTGGGTCTGCAGCAGTTGATGGCCGGCGCCAGGCGGTTCAAGGTGAGCGCGATCAGCCGCAGAGACTTGATGTCGCTCACCGAGGAATGCTCCAAGGTGACCAAGATTCCCTACGTGCTGGATGCGTACCGGGAGGAGGCGGAAGCCATCCTGAACGGTTAACCGTCCCGTCACGACAGGAAACAGAAGAAGGGCGCCCCTCCCGGTTCCGGGGAGGAGCGCCCTTTGTTTTCAACCGTGGGTCGTCCGGTCATCTCACCTTGATCCACAACATTTTGGCCGGGGTCGTTCCGGGGTTTTTCCACTGGGTGGGGATGTCCGAAGTCAGGTAGACGGTGTCGCCGGCGCGAACCGTGTGCACTTCCTTCTCCAGCCGCACCTGCAGCTCCCCGCTGATCAGGTAGCCGATTTCTTCGCCCTTGTGGGAAAAAAAGTGCGAAAAAACGGTCTTTTCGGATGGAATCTCGATGAGGTACGGTTCCACCTTGAAATCCGAGTCGATGGGCGTCAGCGCCCTGGCATAGATACTGCCTTCCGGGAAGTCCGCGAACTTCACCTGGAGCGACTCCATTGCGGAGAACACGAATTTCTTCTTTCCTGCAAGGCGTTCCTGGAAAAAAGAGCTGATATCCACCGAAAGCACTTCGGCCATCTTCATGAGCGCCGGCAGGGAAGGGTATATGAGGTTGCTCTCCACCTGGGAAATGGTGCTCGGAGTGACGCCCACGGATTTGGCCAGTTCCGTCTGGGAGATTCCTCGCTTGGTGCGAAGCTCCTTCAGACGCAGACCGAGATCGATGCCTCCGTGGGAGCGTTTTTCCTCGTCGAAGGTGACGACCGAGTCTTTGACCCAGTAATTGTACGGCTTGTGCAGGGTTTCGAGCTCCCGTTTCTCCGCCTTGAGAACGGAGAGGGAAGTGGTTCCCCGCCGGATCGAAAGCTCGATGACCACCTGGGCGATCTGACTGATCTGGGCGCGCAGCCGCGGGGTATGCGCCTTCTTTTCCATGATCCAGTAGGCGACGGTGTTCAGTTCGTACAACCGCGGGCAGGAATGCGAGTAGAAGTTGAGGATGTGATCTTCGCCGCCCCAGAGCTCCTGCATGCCCGTGATGCTCTCGAAAACGAACCGGACGTCTCCTTTCAGGCCGGCGTGCACTCCGTACAGCACGTCCACGACTTCGTCGACGCGCCGAGGATCCTTGACGCGTACGATCCGGCCCGTCAGTTCCGGGGGGGCCTCGTCATAGAACTTCAGGAAGATGGACGATGAAGCGCCCTTGCCGCTCGTGAAACAATCGAGAACAGTCAGCGAGGGGTCCGAGGAAAAAGGGCCGAGCTTGTCGATGAGGTTTCGCGGCGACCTGTCGAAACTCACGTAGACTAGGGGTTTCTTGTCTGCCAGGGAGGTCTGGATGAAGCTGAGGCAGAAGGCGGATGCGAGACTCCCCGAATCATCATGCCAAACGACGTTGTCGCCGATGCGCAGACCGCCCAGCAGGCGATCCAACTGGCTGACTCCCGAGCTGATCCGTAGTTTCTTCAACATGTCTTGATCCCTTGTCGATGCGGTATGAACAGTCTGGAATTCCAGGAAAAATTCAATGCGAGCCGCAGTTTCTCACTTCGCGTTATCAATACCTCATTCTCATCATCACTTCAATCCACAATAAGCGCCGGCCCGAAGCAACCAGCGTCCCGCCGGAAGCCGCCGCGAAAGGTTCCTCGATTCGGAGTCCCCGTGGTTTCGGCCATGGCGATCGGGCTTTTGCCGTTGATATTTCAGTCGTTTTGTCTTGACTTGGCCGCGTGGAGTCGAGTATAAGGAGCCGTTCGCGAAACTATCTTTTGGAGATTCGAGCAAGAGGAATGAAGACAATGAAGGGTGGAGACCGGCAGGATCGCTATTACTACTCCTATATTTATTCGAGGCGGTCTGCCCTTGCGTGAATGAGCCTGTAGGAACAGGCCGTGGGCAGACCGCATGCCGGTTCGCCCACGGCTTTTTTCGTTTTGGAGCCGTGGTCTTTGTTGCCGCGGCTTTTTTGTTTGGTGCGCCCGGCGGGGCGCACCCGCTTCAACCCTTAGAGCCCTGTACCGGCACACGGAGGAAAACAATCATGAAGAAACGGAGAAACTGGCTTGCAGCGGCGCTCACCATCTGCACATTCCTGGGTGCGCTCTTTGCTCCGATCATCGGTCCGAATGTCCTGGCCGCTCCGGAGCCCTACAAGATCGGCGCGGTTTTTTCCATCACGGGGGTCGGTTCGTTCCTGGGCGAGCCGGAGAAGAAAACGGCGGAAATGATTCGCGACGAGATCAACAAGCAGGGGGGAATCAACGGGCATCCGGTCGAGCTGATCATCTACGATGACGAGAGCGACACCACGAAGTGCACGCTCGCGGTGAAAAAGCTGATCAAGAAGGACGAAGTCCCGGTGATCATCGGTCCCACGCGCAGCGGGGAGAGCATCGCCGTGGCCACCGTCGCCGAAGAGTCCAAGGTGCCTCTCATCTCGTGCGCGACCAGCTACAAGATCGTGACCCCCATCGAGAGCCGCAAATGGGTGTACAAGGTTGCGGGCTCCGACGCCCACGTGGTCGGCAAGATGTACGACTACATGAAGGGCAAGGGGGTGAAGAAGGTCGCCATCATGACCGACTCCAGCGGATATGGAGCGAGCGGGCGGGAGGAGCTGCTCCGGCTGGCGCCCGAATACGGGTTTACCATCGTGGCGGATGAACGGTTCGATCCCAAGGACACGGACCTCACGGCCCAAATGACCAAAATCCGCGGCACCCAGCCGCAGGCCGTCGTGAACTGGTCCATCGGCCCCACCCAGATCCTGGCGATCAAGACGTGGAGAGACCTCGGGATGGATGCCATCCCGCTCTTCCAGAGCCACGGTTTCGGGAGCCTGAAAAATTTGGAACTGGCGGGAAAAGCGGCCGAGGGCGTGCTGCTGCCCCTGGCTCGTGTGAATGTCGGCTCCCTGCTCCCCGACAGCCAGCCCCAGAAGAAAATCATCCTTGAATACACCAGGGCATACGAGACGCTCTACAAGGAACCCATCTCATCTTTCGGCGGTCACGCCTGGGATTCGATGCACCTCGCCATGGCCGCGCTCAAAGCGGTTGGGCCCGATCCGGCCAAAATCCGCGACCATATCGAACAGACCAAGGGTTTCGTCGGCATGCACGGTATTTTCAATTTCTCCCCGCAGGACCACTGCGGGTTGAGCAAGGACGACCTGGAAATGATCGTGGTCAAGGATGGGAAGTGGGCGCTGGCCACGCCTTGATGCGGCGCGGAGCCCATGCCGCCCGCCTCGGGCTGAAGGGGCGGGCGGATGCCTCGCCGGGGTCCGCCTGAGAGACGACGATCGGACGAAAGCCCTCCACCGGCGCCCGCCGGGGGCTTTCGTCCCGGAGCCCGGCCCGCGGGAGCGGCTGTGGCGGGTTTTCTCCCGACAACCCGGCCGGCCCGGCGGGGATGAGGGATTGTGATCCGATTTCACACCAAAATCATTGACATGAACGGTCCGTTGAGTTTTAAGACTTCCGGGGACTTGTTCAGCCTCGTGCCCGAACCGCTGGAATCCGGTTGCCATTCTGAACCGGCCCGGACGGGGCTGAGGCGGAGTCGCGGGATCGTCTTGAACCTGACCCGGTCACAGGACACGAAAGGATTGTACCCCGGCGGGGGCGGATTGTTTCAGTATGGGAACGGACATACTCCAGTACACCATCAGCGGTCTTACCATCGGCGTGATCTACGCCATGGTGGCGCTTGGCTACAACATCATTTACAACGTCACTGAAATCATCAATTTCGCTCAGGGTGAGTTCGTGATGCTCGGCGGTCTTTTTGCCGCCTTTTTTATTGGCGTCCTCCGGCTTCCTATCGTGGTGGGCTTCTTCGGCGCGGTTCTCGCCACCGGCCTGGTGGGTCTCGTCATGGAGCGGTTCGTGATCCGGCGGGCGAAAAACGCGAGCGTACTCTCGCTGATCATCATCACCATTGCCCTCTCGATCCTGCTCAAAGGGGGCGCCATGATCTGGTGGGGGAAGGACCCTCACAGCGTTCCCGCCTTCAGCGCCGGTGGTCCCATTCTTGTGGCCGGCGCCGCCATCCAGACCCAGGCGTTCTGGGTCGTGGGCGTCAGCGCGCTGATCGTGATCGGTCTCACCGTCTTCTTCCACAGGTCCACCTACGGCAAGGCCATGCTCGCCTGCGCCGACAATCCCAACGCGGCGCGCATGGTGGGAATCCCGGTCCGTCGGATGGTGCTGCTGTCCTTTGTGCTGAGCGCGGGCATCGGGGCGGCCGCCGGGGTGATCATTACCCCAATATCGATGATGGAATTCGATCGAGGTGCCCTCCTCGGGCTGAAGGGTTTCGGGGCCGCGGCGCTCGGAGGGCTGGGAAGCTTCTTCGGGGCGCTGGTGGCAGGCGCGATCCTGGGGCTTGCCGAATCGTTTTGCGCGGGGTACGTGTCTTCGGGGTACAAGGACGCGGTGGCCCTCGTCTTGCTCTTGCTGGCATTGTTCTTCAAACCCGAGGGCCTTTTCGGCAGTGGCGAGGCCGCCAAGCTGAAAAGGTTCTAGGAAGGTCGACAGGATGAACCGAAGGGAATGGCTGGGTTTTCTCTGCGCCGCGCTGTTCATCGGGGTTTTCCCCTGGGTTGTCGTCCCGTTCAAGGCGGTTTCCCACTATGTGGACGTGATGGTCTTCGCCGGGATTTTCAGCCTGGTGTCGCTCGGTCTGAGCATGCTCATGGGCTTTGCGGGGCAGATTTCCATGGCCCAGGCGGCTTTTTTCGGAATCGGCGCCTACACCTCGGGCATCCTGACGAGCCGCTTCGGGTGGAACCCGGTGCCGGCGATGCCGATCGGCATGCTTGCCTCGGCGGCCGTCGCCTGGCTGATCGGAATTCCGGCCCTGCGTCTGAAAGGCCATTACCTTGCCATGGCGACCCTCGGGTTCGGAGTCATCGTCCACATCGTGCTCGGCGAGGAAGTGGCATGGACCGGCGGACCGTCGGGCATGTCGGACATTCCGCGCCTGCGCTTCGGCGACGTCAGGATCACCGGCGAAATCGCCTGGTACTATATTGTCTGGGTCACGGTGTTCATCGGACTGGTCTTTTGCTTCCATATCCTGCGTTCGAGGGTGGGGCGGGCGCTGCGGGCCATCCATGAAGAGGAGACGGCGGCGGAATCCATGGGAGTTCCCACCGCTCGGTACAAGCTCCAGGTGTTTGTGTTGAGCGCGGTTTTTGCGGCCCTGGCCGGAAGCTTTTACACCCATTATGTGACCTGCCTCAATCCCGGCTCGTTCAACCTGATGTGGTCCATCCGTTTCGTCCTCATGGTGATGGTGGGCGGCATGCAGAGCCTTTGGGGAGCCATTGTCGGGACGGTCCTGCTGACCTTTGTGGGGAATGAATGGCTGCAGGTTTTTGCCGATTTCGAGATCGTGATCTACGGGGCGATCCTGCTGGTGGTCGCCCTGTTCCTGCCCGGCGGCCTGATGTCTCTTGCCGGCAGGTGGACGTCGGCGGGGTCTCGGACCGTTGCCGCGCCGGATGACGGGGGCTCATGAAAGAGGATTCCAGAGATTCCCAAGCCGCGCTGCTGGAACTCCACGAGCTGGAGATGCGGTTTGGCGGCATCACGGCCCTGCGGGGGTTGACCTACGAGGTCCCGGCAAACATCATCCAGGCGGTGATCGGGCCGAACGGCGCAGGGAAGACGACGCTCTTTCACTGTATCAGCGGCCTGCTCAGGCCCACCTCGGGGCGCATCGTCTTCGAAGGGCGGGAGATCGACGGCATGCTTCCGAACCGGATCACCCGGCGTGGTATTTCCCGGACGTTCCAGCACGTGGCGCTGTTCCGGTCCATGACCGTGCTCGAGAACGTGATGCTCGGCCGCCATCCGAGGACCCATCGGGGTTTCCTGTCCACCGGCCTGCGGTTGCCCGGCATGAGGTCCGAGGAACGGCGCATCAGGAAGGACGCCGAGGAGTATCTCGAGTTCGTCGGACTGAGCGATGCCCGGGGGCTCCCGGCCGGAAGCCTGCCCCTGGGAAAGCAGAAGATTCTCGAAATCGCCCGCGCCCTGGCCACCGAGCCCTCGCTCGTCTTGCTCGACGAGCCCGCGGGCGGCCTCAACATGAAGGAAACCGAGGAGCTTGGGGAGCTCATCCGGCGCATTCGCACGCGCGGCGTGACCGTGCTGCTGGTGGAGCACGATATGAACCTTGTCATGGAGATTTCCGACCGCATCCTCGTGCTGCACTACGGGCAGCGATTGGCCAGCGGGACCCCGGATGAAGTCAAGGATCACCCCGCGGTCATCGAGGCCTATCTCGGAGGGGAGTAGTCGTTCGTCCAGGATCGGCCCGTATTTTTCGGATCGTCCGTTGTTCCCGGGTGGAAACACATGCTCACGATCAAGAGTCTTCACACGCACTACGGCAACATTCGAGCGCTGAAAGGCGTATCGCTTCACGTGCGTTCCGGCGAGATCGTCACGCTGGTCGGGGCCAACGGGGCCGGCAAGAGCACCCTCGTGAACACCATCTGCGGCCTGGTGAAACCCCTGAAAGGGAAGATCGAGTTCGAAGGCGCTCCCATCGAAGGGATGCCGCCCGAGGACATCGTGCGGCTGGGAATTGCCCTCGTTCCGGAAGGACGCCAGATTTTCGCCACCATGTCCGTTGAGGCGAACCTGGAAATGGGGGGTTTCGTCCACCGCCGGAACGGTCGTCAGGTCCGGGAGGACATCGGTCGCATGTTCGAGCGTTTTCCCATTCTGGGGCAGCGTCGCACACAGCTTGCGGGGACGCTCAGCGGAGGCGAGCAGCAGATGCTCGCCATCAGCCGCGCGCTCATGTCCCGGCCCCGGCTGCTGGTCCTCGACGAGCCGTCCATGGGGCTCGCTCCGCTCATCGTCCGCGAGATCTTCTCCATCGTGCGGGAACTGAGGCAGGAAGGGCGCACCATTCTCCTGATCGAACAGAATGCCAAGGCCGCTTTGCAGATAGCCGACCGAGGGTACGTGCTGGAAACGGGCAAAGTCGTCCTGCAGGGAGAGGGGGCCGAACTGCTCGAACACCGGGAAGTGCAGAGGGCCTATCTTGGCAAGGGAGCCAGGCAGATTTGGGATGCGTGAGGCATCCGCGGTTCACGGGCTGTGAAGGCCGATGCGCGGCCAGGGCCGGCGGAGGGGAAAGCATCCGGAAACCGTAACGGAATGAGGCTTGGCAGGCGGCTTCCGGTATTCCATGGTGTTTTGTCGCACCACGAGCCGAGATCGATTCCAAAAGGAGCTGTTTATGCCCGTTTGGGAACCCGAAAAGGAACGCATGTCCAGAGACGAGCTGGAACAGCTCCAGCTCGAGCGCTTGCAGGCCACCTTGAACCGCGTGTATCGAAACGTGTCTTTTTACAGGCGCCGTTTCAAGGAGATCGACTTCAGGCCGGAGGACGACCTCACGGAACTCAAGGACCTCGAGCGACTGCCCTATACCACCAGCCAGGATGTGAGCGACAGTTACCCCTACGACATGTTTGCCGTGCCGTTGCGTGAAGTGGTGCGGGTGCATTCGTCGTCGGGCACCATGGCGAACCCGCGGGTTGTGGGGTACACGCGCCAGGATCTGCGCACCTGGAGCGGCCTGGTGGCGCGTATCCTGAGCGCCGGCGGCGTCACCCAGGATGACGTGATCCAGGTGCTGTTCGCCTACGGGCTTCTCACCGGCGGCCTCGGGATTCACTACGGCGCGGAGCGCATCGGAGCCTCCGTGCTGCCGACGTCCGTGGGCCGGACCGAGAGGCAGATCAAGATCATGCAGGATTTCCGGACCACGGTGCTCGCGTCCACCCCGTCTTACTGCCTGGTCATCGCGGACAAGATGGCGGAACTGAAGTTCGATCCGAAGAAGCTCTCGCTCAAGTACTGCATTTGCGCCGGGGAGCCCTGGACCGAATCCATGCGCGGGGAGATCGAGGAAAGGCTCTTCGTCAAGGCGACGGACAATTATGGAATCAGTGAAGTCATGGGTCCGGGGGTCGCCGGGGAATGCCTGGAGGGTCGCAGCGGCATGCATCTCCAGGAAGACCACTTCTATGCCGAGATCATCGATCCGGCGTCGGGGAGGGTGCTTTCACCCGGCGAAGAGGGGGAGCTTGTCGTCACGACCCTCACCAAGGAAGCCTTCCCCGTCATCCGCTATCGCACGGGAGACGTCTGCCGCATCATCGATGAACCGTGCCCGTGCGGGCGCACTTTCCGGAAGATCAGCCGGATTCTCGAACGCTGCGACAATGTGGTGGTCATCAAGGGGATCAACATCATCCCCGAGCGCATCGGCGACGTGCTCGAACAGATCAAGGGCGAACGCCCCCTCTATCAGATCGTGGCGGTCCGGCACGCACACCGGGACCGGCTCGAGATCTGGGTCGAGGTCACCGAACGGTTCTTCTACGACAAGATGCTCGAACAGCGTGCCCTGGTGGATATCATGAGCAAGACGGTGACCAACCACTTCGGTATCACGCCCCGCGTCAAGCTGGTTGAAAGGGGTTCGCTGGAGCGGGAAAACGGTAAGGTCAAGCTGTTTGTGGACCGAAGAAACATGAAATCATGAACGACTGCAGGGAGGTATCGAATGCATGAACTCCTGATGCCCGGAAGCGAGAAGAAGCATCTCCTTCTGGGCAATGAAGCCATTGTCCGCGGGGCTCTCGAAGGGAACGTCCGCTTTGTTGCGGCCTATCCCGGGACTCCATCGTCCGAGATCATCGACCGTTTCCACCGGATCGGTTCCGATGCCGGCGTTTACGTGGAGTACTCGGTCAATGAAAAGGTTTCGGTGGAAATGGCGGGGGCGGCGGCCGTTTCAGGGGTCCGCAGCCTGTGCGCCATGAAGCACGTGGGGTTGAACGTGGCTGCGGACGCTTTCATGACCCTGGCCTACGTGGGCGTGAAGGCAGGCATGGTGGTGGTCGTCGCGGACGATCCTTCCCTGCATTCCAGCCAGAATGAACAGGACAATCGCTATTACGCGAAGCTGGGCAATGTCCCGATGTTCGAGCCGTCCACGCCCGAGGAGGCGAAGGCGATGACCCTCGAGGCCCTGGCGGTCTCGGAGAAGTATCACATTCCGGTCATGCTCCGCACCACCACGAGGGTCAATCACTGCAGAGGGCCGGTAACCCTGGGAGAGATCCCTTCGGGAACGCCGCGCGGCGAATTCAAGAAGGATCCCTTCAACCTGGTGGTCGTCCCGATGGTGGGCCGCAAGCTTCGGCTGGCGCTGCTCGACAAGCTCGCCCTGCTGCAGGAGGAGGCCGAGCGAAGCGCGCTCAATTTCAGCACCGGCAAAGGGAAATGGGGGATCGTCACCAGCGGCGTCTCGTACCTCTACGTGCTGGACGCCGTGCGCGACCTGGGGCTCCGGGATCGCGTCAAGGTGCTCAAGCTGGGTTTCACGTTCCCGCATCCGAAAGCCCTGATCCGGGACTTCATGCGTGGACTGGGAAAAGTCCTCGTGGTCGAGGAACTCGAACCGTTCCTGGAGGAAGCGGTACGGGTGACCGCGCAGGAGTTCGGTCTGCGCGTCGCTATTGCGGGCAAGGGCGCCGAACTGACGCCGCGCGCCTTCGAGCTGGACGGCGTGAAGGTCAAGCGGGCCATGAGCAGCTTTTTCGGCCTGAATTACCAACCTCCGCGGGTCTTCACCGCGCCGGCGCTGCCGCAAAGACCTCCCAACCTCTGCCCCGGCTGTCCCCATCGCGCCACCTATGTTTCCGTGCGCAAAGTGTTCGGAGACGATGCCATCTACCCCACCGACATCGGCTGCTACACCCTGGGCATTCTGCCGCCTCTGCGCATGGCCGATTTTCTCATCTGCATGGGCTCCGGGGTGTCCACGGCCGGAGGGTTCAGCAAGGTGCAGGACAAACCGGTGGTGGCTTTCATCGGGGATTCCACCTTCTTTCATTCCGGGATCACCGGGCTCATCAACGGAGTTTCCCACGATCACCGGTTTCTCCTGGTCGTGCTCGACAACGGGACAACCGCCATGACCGGGCATCAGCCTCATCCCGGGATCGAACTGACGCCCGCGGGGAAGATCGAGCCCCGGGTCAGCCTCGAGAATGTCATTCGAGGCTGTGGAGTCAAGCGCCTGGAAGTGGTGAATCCGCTCCGGATGGAAAAGACCCGGGAAGTGCTCGAGGATATGCGCCGGACGCTGAAGGAACCCGGCGTATCGGTGCTGATTTCCAAGAGTCCCTGTCCGCTGTTCGAGAACCGGATGCTGCGCAAGAGGCAAAAGGTAGTGTTCCAGGTGGATGCGTCCTGCGATCTGTGCAAGCGGTGTCTCGAGGAGCTGGGATGCCCCGCTTTCGCATGGGAACCCGGTGCGTCCGGGGAAATGTGCGTCCGCATCAACGAGGCCCTTTGCAGCGGGTGCAGCGTCTGCTCGCAACTGTGCAAATCCATCAAGCCCAAGCGCATCGAAGAGTCGAGGGGAGGGAGCGAATAATGGCGACTGAAAAGAGGGGCCTGGAGGCCGTGCGCATATTTTTCACGGGAGTCGGCGGACAGGGAACGCTCCTGGCGACTCGTCTTGTCGGTGAAGCGGCGTTGGAGGAAGGGCTGCCGGTCATGATGAGCGAGATTCACGGCATGGCCCAGCGCGGGGGCGTCGTGGAGTCGTCCGTGGTCATGGGTAAGGTTTTCAGCCCCACCATCGCCGACGGGGAAGCCGATATCGTACTGGCGTTCGAACCGCTGGAGGCGGCGCGGGCACTGCCCAAGTGCCACCAGGAGAGCATCGTCATCTCCAGCACGGTTCCCGTGCTGCCCTTCACGGTGGCAACCGGCCAGGCCGTGTATCCCGAGCTGGAAACGCTCTACGGAGAAGTCCGGGAGAAAGTCGCCCGGTTCATCAAGGTGGATACCCGCGAAATCGCGCGCCGGGCGGGATCGGAGCGCGCGGCCAATCTCGCCATGGTGGGCGTCCTGGCCGGGACCGGTCAGCTTCCGATCTCCGGGCGGAGCTGGGATGCGGCCATCAGGAAAACGATCCCGGCCCGATTGATCGACGTCAACCGGAAAGCCTTCGATTTGGGCTTCGAGGCCGGCGGCGGCTCCCTGTAGCGTTCCGCGTCACGGGAAAAGCCCCGTCTTCCCAGTTGCCCCGCCGTTCAAGCGGGATTCCGGGAAGACGGGAATCACTGGTGCTCTTACACAACGTTGCGTTCAAGATGAGTGCATTGGGCGGGAGGGCTTCATGCCTTCCCGTCAATGCCGAACGCAAGTTCGTATCAGTGCCCCACCACTTTCAGCCTGCGGCCCAGAGCAATCCCCTGCCGGGTGACAACCGCCTCGTACGGCCAGATCTCCACGCCCGCATGCACTGCTGCGTGAAAAAGCTCGGCATAAACCGGGTCGATGAAATCGGCGGGAGCGAAGCACGAAGCATCCGGTCGCTGGACCAGGAAGAAGCAGGCGGCCCTCCGGCCCGCGCGCGCCAGCGCCGTCAGTTCCCTCATGTGTTTTTGCCCGCGTACGGTCACCGCATCCGGGAAACAGGCGACGTCGTCCTCCACCAGCGTCACGTTTTTCGCCTCGATCCAGACCTGCCCCGCGGGTCCTTCCGCAAAGGCGTCCAGACGGCTCTCGCCGGAGGTTTTTTCGTTCTGAAATCGATCGTAACCTATCAACTCCGGCAGTATTCCCCTGTCCCAGGCGAGCCTGAGGATCCGGTTGGGTACGAGCGTGTTCACTCCCACCCAGTGGCTTCCGAGCTTGATGGATTCGAGCGTGTAGGGCAGTCGACGCGAGGGGTTGGGGGATACGGAAAGCAGGATGTCGCTTCCCGGCCGCAGCAGGCCGAGCATGCTCCCGGAATTGTTGCAGTGTGCCTGAAACAGGTGTCCGTTTCGTTCGGCCTCGACAAGGAAACGTTTTTCCCGCCCCAGGAAAACGGCGGTGAAACTGTCCTCCGGGAATTCGATCAGGAACGGGGATCTCGGCGAACCCGCGAGCGGGGCCACGCGGCGGCTCTCATGCCCGGGATCGGGGTTCTGCGGCTTCGCGGAATCGGTCATGACGGCGGGCTCGTGGAGCAACGGCAGGAGGAGCGGAGCCGGGAGTGCGGCGTACCGGGGAGGGGGACCGAACGGCTCTCGCCTTCCCCGGCACAGCGGCAGCTATTCCTCGGATTTGCCGGGCAACGTCGGCATGGACATTTTCTCGTAGCCGGCGGGAAGCTCGAACAGGGCGGCGTCCACCTGGCCTTCCTTGATATTCTTGTATTCCATCGTGATTTCAGCATCTTCAACTTTGATGGGAAAAGGAAACTTCTTGGAAATCCAGAAATAAGTCTTCTCCCCGTCTTCGATGTTCTCGTACTTGTTGGTCTGGATGCCGGAAATGGTTTCTTCGCCGATCAACTTCGAATTCTTTTCCTTGTTCTCCGTCCATTCCTCGAAGGTTTTGTCCTCAGCCTGGTATGGCATTTCCATGTACGTTTTTTCGTCCGGGGAGATCATCCATGTGACCTTCTTATCCGGGCGGATGATCATGATCTGGTTGTCGCCTTCTTCCAGAATCTCCTGCCGGACCTTGTCTCCCTTTACGTAGATCTTGCCCTTCATGGCTTCTTCGCCCTTGGGTTGAATGACCAGATCGGCGGAAAATTCAACCGCCCCGCAGGAACCCGGCAGGAACAGGGCTGTCGAAAAAGCCATTGCGATGGCCAGACAGAGCGGAATCAACAGTTTGCTGTTTTTCATCGTTCACACCTCTTTCAACGAGTGTTCCGAGCGAGTGGCCGCAACTCACCCTCAATTGCCTTTGGCCGCGATCTCCCGAAGGGTTTCATCCTCCGCGGCGGGGAAGGCCGCGAACGGGCGGCTTGCGGGAAAACGGCGCAAAGGTGACTCGAACCCACTGAATCAACTCAACCGCTACAGCTTTATATTTTAGTCGCGCATGCGTGTAAACCGGAATCTTCGATGGCCACCGTGCACTGGCCCGAGATCAGGGCCGGGCGGGAATGACGAAAAGCACCGCGAGGCGCGCAGGCTGCTGAAGGCCCTTCCGCCCCCAAACGGGAGCGGAAGGAACCCGCGAGAGAAAAGGCTAGTAGTCGTGCACTCTGTCCAGTTCTTCGTCAGGGACCGAGAAAGTCACATTGTGAGGCCCGACCGGTTCCGTCTTGAAGAAGCGCGGCAGCCTGTCATGCTGGGCGGTGAACCCGGCCCGGGCGTTGAAGTCCCGTTCCGTCTTCAACACCTGCTTGCCGAGCGCCACGACGTCGTCGGCCGTCATCTGCAGCCCGTAGAACGCATTGATCATGTCGATCAGCGCCTGGAACGTATCGGGCTGGTCGAGAACGGCAAACGCGATGAACAGGCACATCCCGGTGGAATCGACGGCCGCGGTTGCGATCTGGAGATTGCGAGACAACTCGATCTGCCCTTCGGGTTTCAATGGATCGACGTCGCCGCCCACCTTCAGAATATTCGTGGCGACCGCATACCCGGCGGTATGATCGGCCCCCATGGTGGAGGTGGCGTAGGTCACGCCGATCCCCTGAACCGCCCTCGGGTCGTAGGCGGGCAGGGCCTGACCCTTCACGACCGGGATCCTGGCGACTCCGAAGGCCTTGCCGGTGATCTCCGCTCCACTGCCGAGAATCCGGCCGAGGGGCGTTCCCTTGCCGACTTCCTTGACCAGATTGACGGCTCCCTCGGCGTCTCCGAACCTGAGCAGGCCGCCTTCCATGGCCACTCCCAGGGCCACGCCCATCTCAATGGTGTCCAACCCGTAATTGTCGTCCAGAAAATCGAGCATGGCGATGGCATCCAGATCGCTGATGCCGCACTGCCCGCCGTGCGCCCAGACGGTCTCGTATTCGGGTTGCTTGGTCAGATAGCGGCCGTCCTTGTCGTTGTAAATGCCGGAGCAGCGGATGACGCAGCCGCGATGGCAGCCGTGAGTGGCAAGGCCGCCCCGGACCGTTTCGGTCTCGGCCTGCGTCTCGCCGCTGATCTGGTGGGCTTTCTCAAATCGGCCCTGCCGGAAATTGCAGGTGGGATAACCGCCGGCTTCGTTGATGATGTTCGTCAGGACGTTCGTTCCGTAGGCCGGCAGGCCCTGCCCGGTGACGGGGTGGTTTCGCAGACCTTCCACGAATTTCTTGTTGGCCGCGTGGAATTTGTCGGGGTCCTTGGGCTGTCTCGTCTTCATCCCGGAATCGTCCAGGACGATCACTTTGATTCCCTTTGAACCCATAACGGCTCCAAGACCCCCTCGCCCCGCGTGACGGGTGGGCCTCAACTCCGTGTCGGTGCATGCGATGGAAGCCGCGCCGAGCTTCATCTCACCGGCCGGTCCGATGGAGATGCACGCGATGTGCTCCCCGTGTTCGGATTTCATCTTTTCGATCAGGTCGTAGTTGGGCAGCATCCTGAGGCTGTTGTCCCGGACGATCCGGACCCCCTCCTTGTCGATCACCACCTTGTAGAGATCGTCTGTGGCGGGCTTGCCTTCCAGGATCACCGCGGCATATCCCAGGCGGGCCAATACCTGGGAAGGCTGGCCTCCGGCATTGGATTCCTTGATGGTTCCGGTGAGCGGACTCTTGGCCCCGATGGATATTCGGCCCGACATGGCCCCGCTCGTCCCGCTCAGCAGTCCGGGCGCAATCACCAGCTTGTTCTCGGCGCTGAGCGGGTGGCACAACGGAGGCACCTCCCGGGCGACCACCGTCGATGTCAAAGCCCTTCCTCCAAGTCCGGCGTATTCTCCCGGGGAGCCGACGGTTGCCTGCGGACCGCCTTCAGCCCCGGTGTCGATTCTCAATATCTTGTTCATTGAAATCCTCCTGCCAACGACGGAACCGATGCATTTCCCTCATCTCCCGGCCGACTCCGACCCGAACGTCTCGCGCGGTCCGGATCCGAGCAGAACCCCATGAAACTGCGGGCCGTGTACTAATACTAGGGGCGCGACGAATCGTTGTAAACATGTCATTTTTGGCACCACGCCTGACTTTGCGGCGTTTGGAAAGCTCACGGGAGAGCCTGTCGAAGACATGCCCACCGGAGATGGATCTTTATACGCCGACATGGTACAAAATGCCGGTTTCACATGATGGACCGATCGACCTGCCGACGGCCGCCGCTGCAGTCCGACGACGGCGGGCGGTTGACCCGGTCCCGGGGCCGTCACGCGCATGCGTGCAGACGCATCCGATCTTCCTGTCCCGGCCGGTTTCTCACGGTTCGTCGAATACTTCCGGACCGGTTCCGTCCGGGCGGAGCATCGATACACGGTCCTTAACGCCGGTTGACGCCGGAGCACCACTTCGGTCTTGTTCAGAGAAGGATTCGAGTTGTGGGTCTGATGAAGAGTGGTTCATTTCTGCGTGCGGGCGAGGGGGGAACTCTCCTGGACGTCTATCTTCAGCCGAGGGCATCGAAGAACGAATGGGCGGGGATGCACCAGGGTTGCCTCAAGATCAGGCTCACCGCGCCTCCGGTGGAAGGCGAGGCGAACAAGGAGTGCGTGAAATTCCTCGCCGGGGCGTTCGGAGTCTCCCGGTCCGACGTTGAAATCATCCGGGGACACAAATCCCGCCGCAAGACGATTCTGATCCGCAACTCCACCCCCGAGATTCTGAGAGCGGTCTTGCTGGAAACCGGCGTTCTCTGACTCGCCCGGATGGGGCGTCGCCTGTGTTCTCGTCAAACACGATTTCCCGGGGTTGAGCATCGGCTGATACCGGGCTGGGTCCAAGATAGCAGGACACGAGTAACGAATCGGAAACTTCGAGCCGGCAACGCTTCCGTGTTTCCTGTCCCGGGAGCCGCGAGGCTCATCGTTTTTCGCTCCCGGTTCTTCCCGGGACAGGTCATGTTCCGCTTCCCGGATGGTGTTGCCGGCTCAAAATTGAAAACGCTATCGAGCGGTTTGTCTGCCTTACTGTTGTCCACCCCCACCTTGGTGGCCCATGGACTTCTGCGTCTGAGGCGACCTCTGTTGCTGCCTCATCTGTCTGTGCTGAGGCGGCCTTTGTTGCTGCCGCGCGGGCTTCTGCGCTCTGGGCTGCCGCTGCTGCTGGGTCCTGGGTTTTTGCGCTCTGGGCTGCTTCTGTTGCTGAGCCCTGGGTTTCTGCGCGCGGGGCTGTTTTTGTTGCTCACCTTTGGGCTTGTATACTCTGGGTCGTTTCTTTTGCTCTTGAATCAGTTGGTGATGTTTCTGAACCTCGGGCCTCTTGTTATACTCCACCCGCCTTTGATTTCTGAGATGATTCCTCTCCTTGTTCGGTCGCGGTCTGTAATTCTCGACGTTCCAGGCCCTTTTTCCTCGCCAATGCCGGCTATTGTGCCATTTCCTCCAATTGTCATGCATGTGACGGTAGTGAATTCGCTCATACCGCCAAGGGTGTCCGTGCCAGTATCGGTCCCTGTAGAATCCCCTCCAACCCGGATCCACGTCAAAATAGAACCACGGAACATGACGGTAGTAACCCCAGCCTCTGTCATAATAGCGTGAACGATACCAGCGGCCTTCCCATGGGCGCCACCACCAGCCGCTCCAGAAGAATACGTCCACGTCGATGTCGGGAACGACGTACACATCGTCCGTTTCAGGCAGCACTACCACTTCGGGAGCCGCCTGGAACACGATGGGTGGCGGCAGGTCGATTCCCACACTCACGCCTACCTGCGCCATTGTTGAAGCAGGAACGACCATGGCCAACGCCAAAAGCATTGTCCCCAAAAGCAGTTTTTTCATCATGTTGCCTCCTTGTCTGGTTGATGCCGTTCTTCCGGATGATGAGACCCTCTGGGAACGCAGATCCTCACTTCTCGGAAGGCGCAAAGTAATTGGGGCGGGTCGGGCCCCGACCTCTGAAGGCTCACGTTCCTCGATCGGGGTACTTTCCCGCCGTGGGGACGCTCCTTCATCGTAGCCACTCCAAACGCTGGTTGCGAACTGTCGCTACGGCAGATCGTCGCAGCTTCCAGGGATCACGAGCCGGAATCCTTGCTTGCGCCGGGTTCCTCGATCAACTGAAACTTCTACAGGAACCAGCCGTCCTTTGCTTTTCGGCTAAGAGGCGGCCGGGTCGGTTGGGGTCAGTGCAAAGCCTGCTGGGCGGGGCGGTATTGACGCTCCGGAGCCACGGTGCATCAATTCTCAGATCGATACAATTATCGCAGATGGAACCGCTATAGTCCACTGTTTTCAAAGTCTTGGACATTTTTCCCATTTTCTCCGCGAGATTGCCTTCGCAGTCGAGCATGATTCATGCCCGAGGGCGGTTTTACTGCCAAAAGGCTAATCATTCCTCGACGGTGCATCAATACGCCATGCAATCGCTTTCTTCGCCGTATGCCGTATAGCGCAGGCACACATGTGTTGTCGGAGCCGATGCACGGACGTTTTCATCCCTTGATACGGAGTGGGCCAAATTGGCCTGCGGATTTGAATCTTGTGTGTGAATGGGCTGGAATCGCGGACGGCCCTGCGCGAATATATATGATGGAATATTCTTTAATTGACATTGATTCTTTCTTAAGGCAACATTCGCCTAAGTTCCCGAACTTCCTGGATACAGCGATGCGTTCTTGCGAAGGATCCCGGAGCCGCGAGGGGCAGTCTTGAGTGCCGAGCGCGCGGCGTCCTGCCGGGGAAGCGAAAGCAAGTGTGGGGCATTTGAGACGGGTGAAGCGACTTGAGGAGATGCACGATGGGAATCCGTGGCTTTCGGCTGGGTGGTGTGCTGATCGGCGTCTTGCTTATCTGCCTTCTCCCTTGCTCCATCCGGGCGCAGGACCCGGGCGCCGGTGCCGCGGCCTACCGGAATGCCGGCCAGGCTATCCGGATCGACAAGCCCGAGGATGCCCTCGGACCGATGCAGCAGGCGATCCTGGAAGACCCTGAGAACCTCGAATATCAGTATCAACTGGGCGGTATTTATCTCCGGTTGGGACGGCTGGACGAAGCGGAAGTCATTTTCCGCGCGCTGATCGCTCAGAATGAGGAGGCATACCGAAAAGCGTGGTTCGACGTGGCGCACATCCGTTCCCGGCGAGGGGACGACGCGGGGGCCGTCGAGGCACTGGGAAAAGCGAGGCCGGCAGACCCCGGGCGTGCGGACTATGAGATCGGTCTGTGCCGCATGAAGCTGAACGAGTATCGAGAAGCGATCGGATCTTTCAGGAAGGCCGGGGCCGCAAGGCCCGACCTGGCTCCGCGGGCGATCGCCCAGGAAGGGATCTGCTTTGCCCATCTCAAGGAATACAAGGAAGCCCGCAAATCGCTCGAGGCCGCACTGAAAATGGATCAGCCTCCCGAAACGGCCGCCGAGTTGCGCAAACTGCTCGCAGCGGTGGAAAATGCCGCACGTGTGGGCAAGCCCTGGCATGTCACCGGGGCGGTCGGATTTCAATACGACAGCAACGTTCTCCAGGATTCCCTCGATGAGGCGGCACGCGCCTCCGGAGAAGGGGATGGGGCCTTTGTCGCCAATGTGACCGGAAGCTACGACTTTTATCGCGATGATTCCTGGAGGGTGGGGGCCGCATACAACCACTACCAGGTCACCTACTTCACACAGTCGGACTCAGGGGTGATCGGCGCCAGACCCGCGCTGTATGCGCAGTTGAACAAAGCGCCTTTCTACCCGGGGCTCGAATACCAGTACAGCCATTTCTGGGCGGGGGGGGACTCCAAGGCCGATGTCCAGACGGTCGTCCCGAATCTGACCATCGTCCATGACGAGCACTGGCGGACCTACATCAGGGGCGAAGCCAATTGGCGGTTCTTCCGGGACGTGACTCCCGACGACCGGGTGTACAACATCGGGATCACCGAAATGTACATGATGAAGGGAGGCAAAGCCCACATCCGCGCGGGTTATCTCATGACTTTGGATGACCTGGTCGATTCGGAACGCACGGGGTATGTGAGCCACGGGGGCCTGGTGGGGTTCCAGTATCCCGTCTACCGGGAATGGTTCGTTGACGTTTCCGGGCTGTTCATGTGGAGGGACTATGATTTCGATCCCGTGATCAGCCTGACCAGGACACGCAAGGACACCGAACAGGATTTGAACGTTTTGCTTCGAGGGCCCATCACTTCGAACCTGCAGATGAATTTTCTCTTTCAATATATTTGGAATGATTCGAATATAGTGAAGATGGGGAACAACGAGTCTTTCGATCCGTACAACTACAGAAGGGCGATATTCACATGCTTCCTTACATTCGACTATTAGGAAAGAATCGGTTCAAAACGAGCTTTACTTTTCTGATGGTGTTATGTGCCGTGGCGTGCGCGGGCATCGCCCGGGGTGCTTCAGGCCCCGTTGGAAAGGCCGCGGTCTTGAAAGGCGCCGTGTTCGTGGAGCGGGAAGGAAGGAGCATTGCGGCGAAAGCCGGCGAATCCGTCTTTCTCAAGGACAAGTGGCAGACGAAGGGGGATGGTTCCGTGGAGATCGTCTTCCTTGATGAAAGCCGGGTAAAAATGGCCCCGGGATCGGTGATGGAGATCACTGAGTATTTGTACGATCCTTCGCAAAAAAGCCGTCAGGGGCTTCTGTCCATGATGTCGGGGAAAGCGCGTTTCGTTGTGCAGGATTTGCAGGATTTCAAGGAAAAGCGGTTCCGGGTGCAAGGTCAGACGGCGGTTGTGGGCACCCGCGACACGGACTTCGTGGTGCGGGTGCGTTCGGGTTCGGCGAAGGAAAGCATATGCAGGGAGGAACTGCTGGAAGCTCTGTGCATCGAGAATGTGATCATAGCCGTCAACCGCACTACCCCCGATAAGGGGGCCGTCATCACCACCAACATGATCACTCAGGTCTGCGGGAAGAATCCGCCCACCCCGCCCCGGTTCGCGACTCCCGCCGAGCGTGCCGATCTGCTGAAGGGGCTGGAGGAAATCGGCTCCAGGAAGCTGCCTCGCGCCGAGACCGGCATCGGCGTGCCCGAAACGAGCGGAGGGGAGACTTCGACCGGTCTCACGCACACCCCTCCGCCTGAAGTGATCGTGCCGCCATTCATTTTCCCGTCCACGACGACAACGACAACGAGCTCATCGACCACCACGACGTCGACCACGTTGCCGTGGCAAGTGCCGAGGACCACTACGACCACCTCGACCACTTCGACCACGATGCCGACGACGACGTCCACCACAAGCACAAGCACGTCCACGACGAGCACATCGACGACCAGTACGTCGACAACGAGTACCACGACGACGAGCACGTCCACAACGAGCACCTCGACGACGAGCACGTCGACAACCAGCACCTCGACGACGACCACACTCCCGCAGCCTCCACAGCCTCCCATCAGAGGTGGTCCGCGGGGCAGGTGATCGTCGCTGCGGTTCGGCAGAAGGCCGGTTCCGGGGTTCCGAGCGCCGGGTTCCGTGCCCGGTGTCCGCACACCCGAACGTTGCGGGAGGATTGCACAGGAGCGAAGCATGACCACCAACGGCAGGCGTAGAAGCATTGCAGTCGTTGCGCTGATTGCCGTGCTGATCTGGCCGATGAGCGGCCGGGCCGAGGAAGTTTCCCACCACCTGGTCGCGGACGTTTCCGGCGAAGGCACGATTGACGTCCAGGACTATCACCTGATCGGGCTGCCCTGGTTGATGCCCGACAACGGCGACCCGCTGGCGGTGTTCGGCGGCGGGGCGACCTCCTATGATCCGACTCAAATAGGGATTTACCAGTACGACCCGGGGTCCGGAAACTACCTGAGCTACACCGACGGGCTGGCCCCCGTCGTTCCCGGAGGGGGCTACTGGGTGATCACCGCGATCGACCTGGACCTGCTGGTCCAGGGCACGCCGGTTACGACGGACCCGTATACGACAACGGCGGCTCCCGGATGGAACATCATCGGTTGCCCTTTCAACACGACCACCAGCACTTCCAACATTTACGTGCGGCCGGACGCCAGCACCACTCCGGTGCCTCTCGAATTCAATACCTGGGTCGACAACCAGGCGTGGGGCTACAACAACGGGTATTTCACGGTGATTCCGGCGACTGCCGCACCGGGCAATTTTGAACCCTGGAACGCGTACTGGATGTACAATTCCAGCACGGGGCCGGTGGAAATTCTGATCTATGAGCCCTTCGTGCCGGTGCCTTCCCCGCGCCCGCGCCAACCGGTCGACGGAGCTTCAGCCGAGGCTTCGGCGGCTGCCCCGGACATGGGCATTTCTTTGCGCGTCAACGAGAGATTGAAGACGTACGCGGATAAAACTCTTTTCCTGGGGCTCAGCCCCGCGGCTTCCATCGGACCGGATCGACTGGACTGCATGTCGCCGCCTCCGATTTCATCGGAAGTTCCGAGGGCATACGTGGACCACAGCGGCTGGGCCACGCGCCCGGGGAAATATGCCAGGGATTTCAGGCCGCTGGGCGATCGACCGGTGAATTTCCGGGTCACGCTCAAGGTCCCGAACAGGAGCGGCGCGACGTCGTACATCGTGCGATGGGACCTCCAAAATCTGCCCTCCGGGGTCAGGGCCACGCTGATTGACGTCGCGGCGGACCGTTCGGTCGATATGCGTTCGCGCAGCGCCTACACCGCGGTGGTGCCGGCCCACACTACAGCGCGCACACTGAGAGTTGTGGTGGAAAAGAAATGAATTTACGGGTGACGTTCGATTGAGTGCGGAAAGAGAGGAACCCGAAGGGGGAACACGGAATGTGTGCGGGCGCCGCGCAACCTGGTGCGGCGCCCTTGTTTTATACTTCTGCGGGCAACGGAAAGCCGGCGGTGCGGCGTGATTCTCGCGGCGGCAGGCTCTTCGCTCGTGCACCGGATTCCGGGGAGTTCTTTTCTTGATCGGCAGCCGCAAGCTCAGCTCCGTTTTTTCGTGGGAAGTGATCTTCGTGGCGATCACCACCCTGATCATGGCCGTCTTCTACATCCTTGAAGTCCATTTCATCGGCCTGGTCGAGCTGAAGGCCTGGGACCTTCATTTCAGGGAGCGCGGCCCGGTCACCCCATCCGGCATGACGGCTTTCGTTACCATCGATGAGGAGAGCGTTAACCGGGAAGGGCGCTGGCCGTGGCCCAGGCGCCGCATGGCACGGCTGATCGAGGCGGTGGACCGGCACGGCGCAAGGGTCATCGGCCTGGACATGGGGTTCTTCGAACCGGATCTCAAGCTCCGGCAGCAGGCGGTACTGGACGTGCGGGATCGCCTCAGGGGCAATCCCGCCGGTTCTCCCGACATCCTGGCGCTGCTCGAGGATGCCGCACGGGAGGAAGATGACGACGCCATCCTTGCGGGCACCATAAAACGGTTGTCGGCTCCTTTGGTTCTCGGGCATTTCTTCTACGATTCCGCCAGCAGGTACCTCCCCCCGCCTCCGCCCGAAGACGTTTTCGAGCGGGACGTGTGTCCGATCGTTCACGTCAGGGAAGAACCGGAGAAAGACCGGTTGTTCGAAGCGGCGGGTCTCGAGACGAACATTTCCGTGGTGCGGGATGCAACCCGGCATTCGGGGAGCTTCAACGTCAAGACTGACCCGGACGGGGCCGTGCGCTGGATGCCCCTGGTGTTCCGGTACGAGGGGCGTATCTTCCCCTCGCTTGCGTTGCGGATGTTGACGGTTTCCCTGCCGGAGCTTCCCCTGATCGTCAAGCTCGATGCCGCGGGCGTCGAGGACATCCGTCTCGGTCCGGTTTCGATTCCCACCAACAACCAGGGAGAATTGCTGCTCAACTTCTATGGGCCGGGGTACACCTTTCCCCACTATTCCGCCTCCGCGTTGCTGCACGGCGAGGTTCCCGCGGATTGCCTGGCGAATCGGCTGGTCGTGATCGGAAACACCACCATGGGCCTCTATGACATGCGACCGACGGCCTTCGACCAGGTTTTTCCGGGGGTGGAGCTGCACTGCACGGTTTTGGAGAATGTGCTTCAGGAGAATTTCCTGAGGCGGTCGAAGCGGTCCGTCCTGCTCTGGGACCTCGGCGCGCTGGCGGGGCTGGCGGTGATTTTCCTCGTTTTGCAGTCCTGCCTGCACGGCGTCCTGATCGTCGTTTCGGTGGCGGCGCTGCTCGCAAGCTACGTCTTCCTCACCCATTATGCCTTTCTGGGGCCCGGGGTCTGGCTCAACCACTTGTACCCGCCGATGAACCTGGCGATCGCATACCTCGGCACCTCCGTGCATCGGTACCTCGAGGAGGAGCGGGAGAAAAACAAGATCAGAAAAACCTTCAGCCTCTACGTCCACGGGTCCGTGATGGACGAGATGCTGGCTCATCCGGAACGGCTGAAGCTGGGCGGAGAAAAGCGGGAGCTTTCGGTCTTGTTTTCCGACATCCGGGGGTTCACCACCCTGTCGGAACAATACAGCCCCGAGAAGCTGGTTCCTCAATTGAACGACTACCTGACCCGGATGACCCAGGTGGTCTTCGATCATCACGGCACCCTGGACAAGTACATCGGAGATGCGATCATGGCCATCTTCGGGGCGCCGTGGCCCCAGGAGGACCATCCGGACCGGGCCTGTGGAACGGCCATCGACATGGTCAATACCTTGCGGAGCCTGAAGCGGACCTGGGAGGAAGAGGGGCTGCCCGTTCTCGACATCGGGATCGGCATCAACACCGGCACGATGATGGTCGGCAACATGGGATCGGACCGGCGTTTCGACTACACGGTGATCGGGGACAACGTGAATCTCGCATCCAGGCTGGAGAGTCTCACCAAGGTTTACGGCGTGGCCATCGTGGTGAGCGAGAGCACCTGGAACCTGGTCCGTGGGAACTTTATCGGGCGCGAACTGGACGTCGTCCGGGTGAAGGGCAGGCTCCACGCTGTGGCGATCTATGAAATCATGGGGAGGAAGGGCGATGGGATACCCGCGGAAGCCCTCGATGTCTATCACGAAGGCCTTCATTTGTACCGGCGGGGCGAATGGGCAAAAGCCCTGGAACTGTTCATCAGGATGGAAGAGTGGCTGCCCGCCGATCGCCCTTCAACGCTCTACCAGGCAAGGTGCCGCGGTCTATTGAACCGGCCGCCGGAGGGCGAATGGTCCCACGTGACCGTTCTTGACCGGAAATGAGCCGCTTCAGCGCCGAAACATCACGCGAAACCATGTGCCGAACAGGTGGGAAAACCGCACGACGGCTTCCTTTAAAAGGTTGAAGCGGCTCCTGCGGTAATCGCGGCACGCCACGGGCAGAACGACTGTGGACAACCCCGCCCGCCTGCTTGCGCAAAGGATCTCGAGGACGTAATTGGTGTCTTCACTGATATTTTCGGCCAGCGGTCTAACCTTGTCGATCCGGTACGCCTTCGCTCCCAGGGAATAGTCGTCGTAGGGGAGATTGAGGAGCAACTGAGCGCACAGGATGAAGAGGTGGCTTCCCAGCCGCCGCCAGGCCGAACGCCGCTGCGAACCCGAACGCTTGGAACCCACCACCAGATCGTGTTGCCGCAGCAGGTCGAGGGCCCGCGGAACGAATTCCAGGTCCACCGACAAATCCATGTCCAGTGAAATCAAGAAAGGGGACGCAGCCAGATCGAGCGCTTTCCGGTATACCACGCCGACGGTACCGCGCCGTTCGAGGTGAAAGAAACGGATGGGCAGGGGTTTGGCCTGGCCGAGCAGATTTCCCAGGAAGACCGTGGCGTCGGTGGAGCCGTTGCTGCCGAGGATGATCTCCCCGCGCAGGGCACGGTCCCGGAAAAATCGCAGCAGCTTTGCCACGTTGGGGACCAGGCATTCTTCCTCATTGTAGACCGGGATGAGAACCGTGAAGTCATACGTTGTCATCGGCCGGCCTTTCTTGAGCTTCCCGGATGGGATGTTCCTGGAAGACGTGCACGGACACCCTTCAGAAATTCGAGGAAAAGCCCCGCCGCGGCGAGCCGGTTCGTGCCGCGGCGAAGGAACTCGGCTACGTAGGAGGGCCGCAGGCAGTATCTCAGGACGATGCGCTTCAACCTCGCGTCGTCGATGCGCGCGGCACCCGCATTTTCCCACCATGGGCCGCTCAGATCGAGCATTTCGCCCAGTTTCGTGCAGGGATACGGCGTCACCGGGTGGAAGGAAGCATAGGTGAGATTCAGCCTTCGAGCAAGACTTTCCGTGGCCAGCCAGTCCTTGGGTGTTTCCCAGGGGAATCCCAGCAGGAAAAAACCCGCCGTGGCAATGCCGGCTGCCTTGGCCCACCGAACGGCATTCTCGGTTTGAGTGACGGAAATGTTTTTCCGAAGCCTCCGGTGCGTTCCCGAAGCGCCGCTTTCGATCCCGAAATGAATCAGCCGGCATCCCGAAGCGGCCATTTCTCCGAGAAGCTCCGGCTCCACGTCATCGACCCGCGTCTGGCACGCCCAGGGAAGCCGCGATCTCCGCATGATCCCGCACAGCTCCAGGGTCCGGTGCCTCTTGAGACAGAGCTCCAGGTCGATGAAATAGACGCATCGATAGCCCAGATTCCCGACGAGCGCCACTTCCGCCGCGACCTGTGCCGCGTTTTTCTCCCTCATTCCGTGGCCGTACATCGCCTTCAGGCAGAACGTGCAGGAATGCGGACAACCTCGCGCGGTCTCCAGGACGGCCATGTTCGCGCCCAGGAGCTCGTACCCGTAGTCGCGGGACACGGTGAGGTCATAGGCGGGAAGGGGAAGGGCCGACAGGTCGACGGGCGCCGCCGCGGGGGTGTGGATCGTCCGGCCGCCCGCTCGGTACGAAACGCCCGGGACCGATTCGAGGCGACTGTCGTCTCCGACCAGCGCCGAACAGAGCGCCGGAAGCGTGTCTTCCGGTTCTCCCCTGAGGACCGCTCTCGCCCCGCTCGCGTCCAGGACCGCTTCCGGGAACAGGGTCGGGTGGACTCCGTAGACAATGAGTCTTTCCGCCGGGAACACGCGCGTCCAGGCAAGCAGGGGATCGATGTCGAGGTTGGGGCACTGCCATCGGTCCAGGGGAGATGAGCTGACGACCACCCAATCGGCGTTTCCGTACCGGGCTGCCGCGGACTCCGGGGAAATCCCCGAAGCCCTCGCATCGCAAAGATGCACGTCCCATCCGTTTTCCCTCAAGCGGGATGCCGCATAGAGCAGGTCGAGCGGCGGCCATGCCCGGTTGTAGCGCTGCCGCTCCAGGCGTCCGCCCCAGGAGGGGTTGATCAGAAGGATCCTCATCCCGATTCCCTCGACTCAGTTTTCATACCAGGTTGCATTCAAGATGGGTCCAATTGGGCGGGCGGGGATAAAACCCGCCCCTTGTATGTCTGACCGGCACATCGGCCCGCCCGAGGAGCGGGCTTTATCCCCACCCGCGTCATCTCCCGCTACGTCTGACCGGCCTATCGGTCCGCAGGGGCGGGGTTTATGCCCGTCCGCGTCACACCTTTCGCCGGGCGGGTGTTGTGTCATCTTGAACGCACCCCGCTATCAAGGGGTTGACCGCCCGATCCGGCCAATTCGTCGGCGGTGCGGAGCAGCGCCCGGAAAGGTTGTGTGTTCGCCAGACCGGGGTCAAGGGCCAGGGCTTCCCGAAAGGAATGCCGCGCTTCCTTGTGGAACCCCATGAACAGGTAGCATTGCCCGAGCGTGACCAAGGCCCCGGGAGCATCCGCCAAGGCCCGGTGTATCCGGAGCCAGTCGACGAGCATCTTTGCCGAATCGGGCCAACGATTCTGATGAAACAGCACATAGGCGCACAGCAGGGCAGCCTCCGTCTGCACCGGTGACGGGGGGCCGACGGAGAGGGCGCTCAGCAGCGGGTATGCACTGAAGAAGTCCTTGCGGGCATAGTACTCGCGGGCCACTCCGAGGATTTCCCCCGGTGAGCTGATTTCCACCAGGCGAGCGGCGGCCGCCCCGGCACGTTCCGATTCCGGGAAGAACGTCACTGCCTGCCAGTAGCGGCGGGATGCGACGTCCGTCCGGCCCAGGAGGGACGCGGCCGCTCCCATTTCATAGAGCGCTTCCGGATAGATTCGGCTTTCCGGGTAGGCGGCGAGAAAAGATTCATAGAAATCGATCAAATCCTGCCACTTGTTTTCCGTCATGTACGAGGCGGCGACGTAATGAGCGGCATGGTCGACGACGGGAGAGAGGGGATATCGGTTGAGACAGCGCAGAAACCATTCTCGAGCCTGGGCCATGGTCGTTCCCGGACGGGTTGCGGGCGTCCTGCCGGGAAGGGTGTCGTCACCGTGTGTGGGGTTGCCCGCTTCAGCCCGTTCATATGCCCGGAGGGCCTTGTGGTAGAGGAGCAGCGGGTCCCGCTCATCCCTGTGCCAGGCATACAGGGCCACGGCGGCGGCCAGGACCAGCCAGACCAAAGCGGGAACCGCGGGATAGACTGCACGGTCGCCGGTTTGCCCGGTGCCGGAAGCCGGGCTTTCCGCCTCGCCCTGCAAAGACGGGATTTCCGGCTGGGGGCGATCGGCCCCCGGACCGGTCGCGGGACCGGCGCGAGCGCGTCGTCGTTGCCTGAACCTGAGGCAGAAGACAATCACCGTCAACAGGCCCGTGAGCAGTGTCGCGTATCGCCCCGCGGCATAGACCCCGCCGCTCGTGTCGAAGCGCAGGACCACCCTCGGAGTGTCCGGCACCAGCATCATGAAGGAGGGGGAGACGAGGTAGAGCTCTCCCGCTCCCTCCACGATGCGCCAGTCCGGATGAAAGGAGATTTTCAGCCACAGCGGATGGCGCGGCATGGATGTTTCGACCACGATACGGTTCTTTTCCAGGGTTGCCGAGGCCTTCACCAAGGGTGCGGACGCATCCGTCAGCTCCACCCTTGGCAGGTTCTCCGGGGTGCCGTCATAAGGCGGGAGCTGTCGCCAGTAGTTGCCCGGAGAATCCTCGGACGCGACGACGAGAACCACGTCCAGGGACGATTTCCGGAACCACTCGAACTGGGTTTGTTTCCAGCCCTCCCACGGGATCCTGTGGGGCCGGAAGCGCAGAGGCTCGACGTAGGAATTCCCGGAGTCCACGACCGTGTGGATTCGATAGGGAGGGAAAGCGATTTCGGGGTGATAATGCGGACTGCGGTCGAGGGCCGCCCCGGTTTCGCCGCTCACCGAAATCACATGGCGGACGTTGAACAAGCTGAGGTGCTTTGCCGCCCGATCCGCGTCGAAGCGCGAATAGTAATAGCCGGGAAAGGGGCACGAAGGGGTTCGGGTGAGCTCGGACTGGAGGTAGAAAACAAAAGGAGAAGTGATGCTCGACTGCATGTAGAGCCCTTCGAGCGTCGATCTTCCCGAGAAACAGGGCAACAGTTCGAACGCTCGCACCGTGCCCGCGCCGTTGTTCTCTTCCGCGTGTTCGTACACCACGCGAGGGCTGTTCTCGGTTCCCTGCAGGTGGATATTGACCTGCTCGAACGGTTGCCGCAACGGCTTGGCTTCAAATCCCGAGTAGTTCCATTGAATCCAGGTCCTCACCGTGGACGATCCGGCAGCGGCCCAACCCAGCATCAGAAGCACCGCGACGGCCGTCCAAAGCCCCTGGTGTCGGAACCGCTCCAGAACCTTTCCCCATCCGATCGCCCCGAGCAGAATGAGAAAAACATGCGCGAAGGGCAAGAAGCGGATGTCGACCAATCCGAAGGCGGGCCCCAGGCCGAAACAGGCCAGTGCGATGCCGACGTTCCACCAAAGGTACTGCTCGGGCCCCCCGCTGGGCATCTTACGCTGTCCGGCCGGACCATTTCCTCCGAACCACGCACGGCCGGCGGCCCAGCCGAAAAGAATGCCCGGCAGGGCGGGAAACAGCGCGACGGGCAGCGGCTCGGTCCAGCTTTCGAACTTCCAGGCGTGGTTGAACGAGGTGTCCCAGGGGAGACGCGCGATCAGGGGTACGATCCAGAAGGAGATGATTCCGAAGGCAATGGCATGCAGGGCGACGAGGTATGGAATGAACCGCCCGCGCAACAGGAAGTAGGAACTGGCGAAACCGAACTGAAGCAGGGGATATCCGTTGCTCAAAGCCGCCAGGCCTTCGAGCAGGCTGTTGCGAAACAGGGAGCGTCCATCCCGGATATCATGGAATACTTTCCCGGTCAGGACCACGGCGATGACCAGTCCAATCCCGTAGCAGAATTCACCCGCCAGGGTGCTCGCGATATTTCCGCCCCACATGGCGTTTTCCTTCATGACCAGAAAGGGCAGCGCCAGTGCGCTTCCCAGGGCGGCCACGAGGTCCGCGTACCCGAATCTGCGCAGGCAGAAATAAATCGCGGCGGGAAGCCCGAATACCGGCAGTAGGGTGACGAGCTTGAAAGCAACCTGCAGCGGCACCGCCGCGGCAAGCAGACTCATGATGAAGAAGGGGAAGGGGAAGTAATTCAGGAACAGGGGATATCCGGCATAATTGCCGTGCATCCACGTAACAAGGGGGCCGCCCGTGGCGAGACTCTCGCTCAGCGCAACGGCCGCCGGCAGGTGCGATGGCGTGTCTCCGCCGGCGATATGCGAGGCGCTCAGGATCAACGACGGCGGAAACAACAGGAGCAAAAACCCCTCGACGGCGAGCAGCAGGACCAGGCCTTTGCGTTGTCGTATCTTCGCGAGGAGCTGTGAGCGCATCGTCGGGGCCGCTTTGCTTGTTGGTCTGCGCAGAAAGAAGGGGTTGACGGAAGTCAGACCGTGATGACCATGCCGTCCCGGAGGATCTCGATGCGCGTTTTCCTGATCCTGGCCAGCTGTTTCTTGATGGTCGCCTTGTGGAACGGCTTCAGATGAGTGATGTAGATGGTCTGCGGAATGACGGGCATTTTGGTGATTTCGGTCTCCAGCAGAGACGGAGTGAGGTGGCCGGAAGCCAGGGCCAGTTCCTCCAACTCGTCCGGGAAGGAAACCTCGGCGATAAGAGCCGATACCCTGTGGCCGCGCATGCGCTTCCAGATACGCTCCGTCGGTCCCGTGTCTCCGGTGTACACGAGGGCTGTCGATGAACGGTTCTCGATCATGTAGCCGTAAGTCGGAACGGCATGGTTGACCCTCGTGGCATAAATCGAGTAATCACCCACCTGGATTCGGCCTCGAGTGGAGATCTCCCGGTACCGCATCACCGGGTTCTCCGCGTCGGGGATGGTCGAAAAATCCGGCCAAATCCTGTTGTTGAAAATGTTCCTCTTGAGGTCGGCGATGACGTCTTTGCCGCTGAGAATCGAGAGCCGGCAGCCCTGGCCGCTGGACACGATGTTGTCGACCAAAAAGGGGATTCCCTTGATGTGGTCGAGATGGGCATGCGTCAGGAAAATATGAGTGATCCGGCATTGCTCCTCGCTTTCGAGGGAAAGCGAGACCGTTCCGGCATCCATCAGAAGAAAATCGTCGACGAGGAACGCCGGCGATCTGTAGCCCGGTTCTTCCGAGCCGGATGCTCCAAGGACCCTGATCTGCATACTCCAATATCTCCTTTGCCGGAAATTCCCGGTGCCGCAAGAACCGATCCCGCGCCTGCCGGCCCGAAGCGACATGTTCCGAATCCATGAACATCCGATGCAGGAGAACCCGCCGCGGGCCAACCTCATGAACACCGGGGACCTTTGCGGTCTTGCCGGCGACCCCCCTTCGAACCGTTTGGGATTCTAAAGAGTTTTTTGCCGTTTAGGAAGAAATTTGCTCTTCCCCCGCAAAGAAAGTGCGGTCGTGTATCGAGTCAACGGGATTCCGGGGGCGATGCGCCGTCTGGTGGCCTTTCACGGCGCCTCCGCCATGGGCGGACAAGAATGCCCCACGGTCCTCCATGGCTTCATGAGTCGCGGCGTGCCGAGCCGAACGGGCATCGCATGCATCCTGAATCGGCGAACCGGGGCCGTGTCCGTTCTTGTTCAAATCGGATATTCATGTCAGTTATATGAGAACATTTTCACAATAATTGACAGCCATCGGTCAAGTATTCTATATAGCGCCGGGAAAGGTATCTCACAGGCTTTTCAGGTTTCCTCCGAACATTGTGTCTACGAGGTTTTGGCGGTTCGATTGCTCGCGCATTCCGGTTGGAGACGTTGGACTTGAAGTCTTGCACAGTCAAAAAGGCAGGATTGCACACCTCGCCCCATGGTGGCCCCCTCCACCGTTTGGGTTCCCATCCGCGGAATTTGTCGAAGAGTCAGTCTCACATTTCCTGCTTTCCGCACAACCGATCGCTTGCAGAACCCTATAATCCATGCGGGATAGAAGCCGATTCGTGAAAGCGGCTCGGCCGCCCCGCGCGGCATGGAAAGGAACGTCCCGGCGGGTCCGGCCGGAACTCCGCGGATTTCCGATCACCTGGTACAAGAAGAGGAACCGGGCGGTTGGCAACCTCCGTCAGTCCCGGTTCGGTCCAAGGCTTCTGCTGACGGCTGATCCCGGACCATGCGGAGAGTTCCGGGTGGGTCATTTCCGTATCGAAGCGGTCGAAAGTCCCTTGAGATACCGATTCGCGTTCAAGGTCGCGGAACAAGGGATCCGCGCAGGGTGAGGCAGAGGGGTAAACCCCGCCCTTGTATGCGACCCGCGCAATCGCGGAGCAGGGCCGCGGGCCTTCCCGCCCGATGTCGCCGGCTTGCTGTCGATCCGGCGCGACCCGGGCCTTGATGTTGTCAACGGCTTGGTCTCAATAAGGACAGGGTTGGCCGAAAGCGTTTTTTCCCACACGTATCGCATCGTAGGCATCGCTTTCGCCTAGGCGCCGGGGGAGAGGCTTTGAACGCCCTTGGAGCGGGGGAGGGCGGAGTCTGTTGGAGGTTTTGACGGGGGCGGGCCGGAGGCAGAGGCCGGCGGTTGTTTTTGTCGAGAATATTCTACGAAATGAGGGAGATCATGCCGATCGAAATTTCCGAGAAAACGGTCAAACGCGACTTCATCGAGAAGATCAGCAAGCTGAGCGGACAGGACGTCTACAAATGCTACCAGTGCGGAACGTGCGGCGGCGCTTGCCCGATGTCCGACCACATGGATGCGGTGCCCCGTAAAATCATGCGAATGGCTCAATTCGGCATGGAGGAGGCGGTCACCGGGAGCAAGACTTTCTGGACCTGTGCCTCTTGCCACTCCTGCAGCGTGAACTGCCCCCGGGGTATCGACCTGGCCAGGGTGATGGAAGCGATCCGGCTCCTCACTCTCAGGAAGAACCTGAACATGGTGGAAGTGTCCGGGCTGCCGGCCGAGACGGTGGAGGAGTTGCCGCAGATAGCCCTGGTCAGTTGCTTCAGAAAATTGACAAGCTGAGGAGAGACATGAAGATCAGTTATTACCCCGGATGTACTCTGAAAACGAAGGCAAAGAACCTGGAGGAAGCGGCTGTCGCGTCAATGGCGGCTCTCGGGATCGAGTTCGAGGAACTGAGCCGGTGGAACTGCTGCGGTGCCGTTCATTCGCTTGCGGACGACGATCTCATTCATCATGTGGCGCCGGTCCGCGACCTGGTTCGCGCCATGGAGCAGGGAAGCGACACGGTCGTGACGCTTTGTTCCATGTGCTACAACACCTTGGCTCGGGCCAACATGCTGATGAGGCAGGACGAGACGAAGCGAAAGACGATCAACGACTTCATGAGTGAAGAGAAAGACTATCACGGGGAAGTCGAAGTCCTGCATTTCCTGACCTTTCTGCGGGACCAGGTTGGATTCGACGCCCTGCGCGCCAAAGTGAAGACCCCTCTCAACGGCCTCAAGGTGGCCACGTACTATGGCTGCACGCTGGTCCGGCCCCGGGACGTGTCCATCGAACCGACGGGCGACCGTCAGCTGATGAAAAGTTTCCTGGAGGCGCTCGGGGCGACCCCGGTCGATTTCCCGGACGCCACGCTGTGCTGCGGTTCCTATCAGATCCTCTCCAACCCGGAGGCCGCCCTGGACGTGGTTTCCGGCATCCTGGGGAGCGCCGTTTCGGCGGGAGCCGATGCCCTCATCCTGAGCTGCCCCCTGTGTGAGTACAACCTGGCCAAAAAGCAGGAGCATCTCCTGGAAAGCAACAAGATCGCAAAAAAGATTCCGGTATTCTATTTCACGCAGCTCCTGGCCGTCGCGCTCGGACTGGGTGGAGAAGCCTGCCGGTTCGATCTCAACGAGAAGAGCGCCGTCGAGTTCCTGAAGGCCAAGAACGTTCCCGTCGCAGCCTCGGTCTGAACGCAGGGGACGATCCGATAACGAACGGAATGCGGGATTAAACAGTTACACATCAAGGAGAAGCAGACGATGTCCAAGCAAGAATGCAGCTGTGCAACGCCAAGGCAGGTCGCCACGGGTGACCGCGCAATTCTGCCGGAAGGGGCCAGAACGATCCCCATTTACGTCATGGGCAAGCGGTACGAAGTGCCCGAGACCCTGACCATCATGAAGGCGATGGAATTCGCGGGCTTCAAGTTTCTGAGAGGGGCCGGGTGTCGCGGCGGGATCTGCGGCGCGTGCCCGACCGTCTATCGCAAGGAAGGCGACTACAAACTCTATTTCGGCCTCGCCTGTCAGACGGTGGTCGAACCCAATATGTACCTTGCGCAGATTCCCTTCTATCCTGCCAACCGCGCCCAATACGAGATCGATACGATCAAGCCTGCGGCCGAATCCATCCATGCGCTCTACCCCGAGCTGTTCCGTTGCGTGGCCTGTAACAACTGCACCAAGGCCTGCCCCATGGGCGTCGAGGTCCTGGACTACATCTCGGCCATCAAGCAGGGCGACATCGCCAGGGCCGCCAGGCTGTCTTTCGACTGCATTCAGTGCGGAATGTGCGCCAGTCGCTGCATGGGTGAGCTGCCGCAGTATCACATCGCCCAGTTGACCCGCAGGATCTACGGGAAGTACATCCAGCCCCGGGCCGAACACCTGGAGAAGCGCGTTGCCGAAATCGAATCCGGAAAATACGATGCGACGCTGAAAGACCTGCAGAGCATGGACAAGGAAAAGCTGGAGAAGCTGTACAAGGAGCGCGAGCGCGAACCCGATATGGCGCCTCTTGGCACCTGGATGCCCAAGGACACTCAGTATCTGTAGGAACGGGATTTTCGAGGACGAAACCAATCATTCCCCGACTCCGGGGATTTTGAGGAGAATAGTTATGGGTTACACTCCGGAAATGAAAGAATTGATCAAACGGGTTGAGGCAACGCGGCCGGCGCGCGTGGAAAGAGCCCGACGCGGAGAGAATTTCCCGGCATTGAGCCTGGAAGAGCGTGCCGTGGTGCTGGAGAAGTTCCATCCCGACTACCAGAAGGAGGGCCGCCGCGCGGTGCGGGTCGGACGGGACAAGGGGCTGGTTCTCCCGGACGAAATCGCCACAATGCTGGAATCACGCTCCATGCTGCGCCCCGACAAGGTGGACCTCACCAAGATCGATTTCGACACCGACGTGCTCATCGTGGGCGCGGGGGGAGGCGGTTCTTCCGCGGCGCTTCTCGCTTCCAATTCCGGCCTCAAGGTCATCATGGCCACCAAGCTCCGTCACGGCGACGCCAACACGATGATGGCCGAAGGCGGCATCCAGGCGGCCACCCAGGAATGTGATTCCCCCTTCTATCATTACCTGGACACCATAGGCGGCGGTCATTTCACCAATCAGCCCGACCTGGTCGCGGCCCTCGCCCATGACGCACCGCTCTCCATCGCCTGGCTGGAATCCCTGGGCATGATCTTCAACAAGCTTCCCGACGGACGGCTCGACGCACGGCACTTCGGCGGCTCCTCCCGCAAACGCATGAATTCCTCCGGCGACATGACCGGAGCTGAAATCATGCGCGTGCTGAGAGACGAGGTGAGGAACCGTCGCGACCGAATCACGGTGCTCGAATTCTGTCCCGCCGTGGAACTGCTCCTGGATGAAACCGGAAAGTGCGCGGGCGCCATCCTCTACAACATGGAAACCCGGGAATTCTTCATTGCGCGCGCCAAGGCCGTGGTGATCGCCACCGGCGGCAACGGGCGTCTCCACATCAAAGGCTTTGCCACCACGAACCATTACGGCGCAACCATGGACGGCGTGGTCATGTGCTACCGGGCCGGGGTGGGCACCACCTGCCTGCCTTCGACCCAGTATCATCCCACGGGCGTGGCCTACCCGGAGCAGAACGTCGGCCTGCTCATCACCGAAAAGGTCCGCGGCCTGGGCGCACACGTCCTCAACAACGAAGGCGAGCAGTTCTGCTTCCCCCTCGAGCCGCGCGACGTCGAATCCGCCGAGCTGATCAAGGAAGCCGTCGAAGTGCAGAAAGCCGTGCTCACGCCCACCGGTCGCTACGGCCTCTGGCTGGACTCGCCCATGATCGACCTGCTGCACGGCGAAGGCACGGTCCGCAGGGAACTGCCTGCAAAGTTCATCCAGTTCGCGCGGCACGGCATCGACATCAGCAAGGAACCGATGCTGGTCTACCCGACCCTGCACTACCAGAACGGCGGCATTGCCATCAACGCCGACTGCGAAACCGTCATCCCGGGTCTTTACAGCGCCGGCGAGTGCACGGGCGGCGTCCACGGCGAAAACCGCCTCATGGGGAACAGCCTGCAGGACGTCATCACCTTCGGCCGCCGGGCGGGCGTCAGTGCCGCCGCATACGTGAAAAAGGGCGTCGAGCTCAAGAAGCTGACGCTGGACCACGTGGCCGGGTACGAAAAGGAACTGGCCGAGGCGGGAATCGACAACCCGATGGTTGCCCCGATCCTGCTGCCCGACTACGCCACCGACGAGGTTGCGAGCCGCAGGATGGCCGAAGCGATTCAGGAAGCCGAATAGGGAAGAATACGGCGTCGAGGTGCTGAACGCGAAGTCGGCTTCAGTCATAAAGAGGGTATTCGGGACTTGTCCCGGATGCCCTCTCCTGTTTTTCCCGTTTCCCCTGAAGGTCCGTTGCGCCTCTCTCCGGAGGCCGGCTGCGGGACCGCTCGGCCTCGAAGCCTACAGCAAAGCGTGGAGATGGTACTCCAGCTGTTCCTTCGGGATGGCCCCGAAAAGCCGGTTGACCTGCCTTCCCGCTTTGAAAAGGATCAGGGTGGGAACGCCCAGGACGTCGAACCGGGAAGCGGTCGCAGGGCTCTGCTCGGTCACCAGTTTCACGAATTTGATTTTCCCGGCGTACTGTTTCGCCAGTTCGTCGATGACCGGCAACATCCTCACACAGTGCGGGCACGAAGGGGCCCAGAAAAAGGCCGCCGCCGCTCCGGGGAACTGTACAACCTCGTTGAAAAATGATTGGTCATTGACATTGAGGGGATATTCAGGATAAATCAAAGTCGTGGTAAGAGGCGCGCGGCACTTGCCGCAAACCGGTCTGTCCCGCATTCGGTTTTCGGGAATCCGATTTCGGGCTCCGCACTTGTCGCATTTTGCGATGATATTCCGACCGTTCATCTCAGAATGTCCTCGGATGACTGGAGGTTTTTGAAAGAGGACTTATAATGGTGGTCGTATCCGTTGTTCTCTGACACCATCTCCTATGGATTTCATCTCCCGCGCTTCACATCGTTCCAGGCGAACACCCGGTCACAGGCTTCTGCATACCGATAATCACGCTTGATGCCGAGTTCAAGGCAGATGCACCCCTGCGTGCCGTTCCTGAAATCTTTACCGGAACCGGCGGTTGATTTGCGCAACGGGCGAACCTTATAATTGCACGGTGTTCGCCCGGGGAAACCGATTTCCCGGGATTCTTGCGGGGCGGGTGCTCCATGGCCGTGCATGCGGATTCCGAGGCCGAGCTGTCCGCGAGCATATGCCCTGGGCTGCCACATCCCGACGTTTCGTTGTGCTGTCCCCGATCATGGCCGTTCACGGTGGTGAGTGCAGGGCCCGAAGCAATTCTCCTCGAGGTGACGGAGTCGGGGTTGGGGGAATGCGGTTTTCAGCATCGACGCCGGGGCGGCCGGCGCCGGTTTCGGCATCGAGTGAACGTGTCGGATGGGGCGAGGAAGAATGGCACCCGCCTTGGATGCCTTGAGGGCGTGTCGCGGCGATAGCGATCAGAGGAGGAGAAGAAATGGCACGGATAGATGACTACATCGAATCGTTCAGGCTGGCCTCGGAGGAGCTGCGGCAGTCGGACCTGGTCGAGATCGCTGAGAGCGCCGGGGCGCAGTTCAAGAAACTGGAAGACGGCACAACCGCTTTGCGGCTCCTGTTCTTCGGCACTCCGATACTGATCTGGGTCGGCGACCGGGTGGAGGTGATGCGAGAGGACAGCGAGAAGGACATGTCGCTTCCGGAAAGGATTCTCATCGTCCATTACCTGCTCGGGGCCAGCGGGATTTGCCCGACCGGGAAGATGATTTCCTACCGGCAGATACCGGACGGAATGTTCTATTTCGAAGCATTCCAGAGGCGTGCCCGCGACCCGTTCCTGGTGACCTTCGGCAACAACGCCGACCTGTTCAGAACCTGCGCGACCACGGTGGGCGGGAGACCGGTGCCGGTGGGGGACGTGGGCATGGAGTTCGACCTGCTGCCCCACGTAACGGTGCAGCTGGTGTTGTGGCAGGGGGATGAGGATTTCCCCTCGGAGGCCAGTGTCCTCTTCGACGAGAGCATCCAGACCCGGCTATCCGCAGAAGACATCGCGGTGCTCAGCGGGATGCTCGTCTACCGGCTCGTGGGCCTGGCCTGCAAACTATATCCGGAACTGAAATGCACATCGTAAGGAGTGTGACTTGAAAATCGCCGTCAGCGGTAAGGGTGGGGTCGGCAAGACCACCCTCTCGGCATTTCTGGTGAAGTGGTTTGCCTCGAAGGGGAAAGAGGTGCTGGCCATCGACGCCGACCCCGATGCGAACCTTGCCCAGGGTCTTGGACTTCCCAATCCAACCGGAATCACCCCCATTTCGGAGATGAAGGAACTGGTGGCCGAGAGGACGGAATCCGTTCCGGGGAGCTACGGCGGGTTCTTCAAACTCAATCCGAAGGTCGACGATCTGCCGGAAAAGCTGGCGATCCGGGCGGGAGAACATATCCGGCTCATGGTCATGGGCGGCGTCAAGAAAGGGGGATCGGGCTGCGTGTGCCCGGAGAGCGTGCTGATCAAGAACCTGATGCAGCACCTGGTTCTCAGGCGCGACGACGTGGTGATCATGGACATGGAAGCGGGAATCGAGCACCTGGGCCGGGGGACGTCGAAGGGAGTGGATTGCCTCATCATCGTTGTCGAGCCGGGCAGGCGGAGCATCGAGACCGCGGGCAGAATAAGGGCTCTCGGGAAAGACCTCGGGCTCACGCGGGTCTGTCTTGTGGGGAACAAGACACGGGGGCCGCGGGATCGCGAGTTCCTTGCCGGCAGCTTGAAGGACTTCCGATTCCTCGGTTTCATACCCTATGATGAAGAACTCGTGGAAGCGGATTTGCAAGGGGTTTTCCCTGAAACGGTGAAGCCTGAAACCAAAGCTGCGTTTGAAGAAATCGCCGTGGGAATAGCGGCCTGACGGCACCCCCCCCCGAATTGGGTGCAGGAAAAGGTTTGGATTGATGATAGACGTACAGAGCCGATTCGATAGCCGCAACATCAGGGTGGACAAGGTGGGTGTCAAGGACATCCGTTATCCGATCACCGTGATGGACAAGACCAACGGGATCCAGCACACGGTGGCGTCCGTCAATATGTACGTGAATCTTCCGCGTGAATTCAAAGGGACTCACATGAGCCGATTCATTGAAATCCTCAACGAATTCCACGGAAACCTTGACATCCGGGAGTTTCCGTCCATACTGCAATCCGTCCAGGAGCACCTGAGCGCCGAATCCGCTCACCTGGAGCTCAGTTTCTCCTACTTCATCAAGAAGCTGTCTCCGGTTACGGGCTGTGCCGGGCTGATGGAATACGGCTGTCGGGTGGCCGGCTCCCTGGACTCCAATCGTGGGCATGATCTGGTCCTGGAAGTCAACGTGCCGATTTCCACGGTCTGCCCCTGTTCGAAGGAAATCAGCAGCTACGGCGCCCACAATCAGAGGGGGATGGTCCGACTGGCGGTGCGGTTCAAGAAATTCGTCTGGATTGAAGACCTGGTGAGGCTGGTGGAGTGCGCGGCGTCATCGGAAGTTTACTCCGTGCTGAAACGGCCCGACGAAAAATTCGTGACGGAAAGCGCTTTCGACAACCCCAAATTCGTCGAGGACGTGGTGCGCGACATCGCCAAGGAGCTCAAGGCAGACCAGAACATCAGCTGGTTCCTGGTGGATGTGGAGAATTTCGAATCGATACACAATCACAGCGCTTACGCGTGCATCGAGCGCAGCAAATGATCCCGCCTGCCGGCCGTGACTCCTCCGAATTCCTTTGAACCTTACTTTGCCTTCACCCGGGACCTTTCGCCGGACCAGCCGATGCATAGATCGGAATCATTCGAAGCAGTCTGTCGGGCCATGTCCGACCGCGATTTCTACCCTCACCGGGTGACCCGCCTGGAGCGCCGCGACACGCACATTTCCACGGTATTTCTCACCGGCGACTGGGCCTACAAGATAAAAAAACCGGTCAACTTCGGTTTTCTCGATTTCACCACGCTCGAAGAGCGTCAGCGACTGTGCCGGCAGGAAGTGTCCCTCAACCAGAGGCTCACCCACGATGTCTATATGGGGGTCGTCGCTGTCCGCCGGGACGAGTCCGGACGGCTGTCCCTGGAGGGGAGCGGCCGGACGGTCGAAGTCGCGGTCAAAATGAAGCAACTCCCCGAAGAAGCGTGCCTGGGGAATCTCCTGGAGCGGAACGTCGCGGGGCGCGCCGAGATGGAAGCCCTGGGGCGGCATCTGGCGATCTTCTACCAATGTTGCGCCGTCGGCCGGGAAATCGATCGATACGGTCATCCGGAAGTCGTCGGGTACAACATGGAGGAAAACTTCGATCAGGTGGAACCGTATGTCGGGAGCCTCGTGAAGGCGGAAGAGTGGGAATTCATCCGCCAGGTGAGCCGCACGTTTCTGGTGAACCGGGAAGCACTCTTTCTCGACCGCATCCGGGACGGCCGCATCCGGGACGGTCACGGTGATCTGAGAGTCGAGCACATCTACTGGCACGGAGGACTTCAGATCATCGACTGCATCGAGTTCAACGATCGCTTCCGTTACGGCGACGCGGCAATCGATCTGGCTTTTCTGCACATGGACATGGAAAGGCTGGGGCATGCGGACCTGAGCCGGGCAGTGATGGCCGCATACGTCCGGCAGGCGGATGATCCCGAACTGTATGCCCTCCTGGACTTCTACGCCGCCTATCGCGCCGTCGTGAAACTCAAGGTGGCCTGCCTGGGGTACGACGCGCTGGAGGAGGAGGCAGCCAGGGCGAACGCGGCGGCGCTCGTCAGGACATACGAGGAACTGGCCTATCGATATGCGATCCGGTTCAGCCGACCCACGCTCTGGGTTTTCTGCGGGCTGCCGGCGACGGGGAAGACCTCGCTTGCGGCGGCAGTTTCCGGGCCGCTCAGGCTGCGGCGCTTCAGCTCGGACTCCGTCCGAAAGCAAACGATTCCCGGAGAACACGTGGTTCCTTACGGGCAGGGCATCTACCGTCCCGAAATGAGGGGGCGGGTTTATTCAAGGCTCCTGGCCCTGGCCCAGGACCAGCTGAAAAGCGGGCATTCGGTCATTTTGGACGCCACCTTCGGGGAGCGCCATTGGCGCGATGAAGCGGCGCGCCTGGCACGGGATCTTGACGCGAACCTGGTTTTCGTCGAATGCGCCGCGAGGATGGAGAGCATTCGCGACAGGCTGGAGAAACGCGGGCGGGAAAAGGGTGAATCGGATGCGCGCCTGCTGCAACTGCCCGAAATCATGGCACACTATCAGCCGCCCGACGAGGTGCCGCCCGCGAACCGTCTGCGGGTGGATACCGACGAACCCGCCGCCGGGACGCTGGTCGAATTGCTCGAACGCGCCTACATTCTGATATGTGGCCAGGTTTCATCGGTGCTGTGAGATTCAGTCTTCCAGAGCCAGTTCGATCAGGCGATCCAGTAGAGCGGAAAAGGAAATGCCGGCCACCGCCGCCGCCTGTGGAAACAGGCTGGTTGCAGTCATGCCGGGGATCGTGTTGGTCTCGAGAATGAAGATGTCATTGCCCGACACGATCATGTCGGTTCTGCTGTACCCCTTGCAGCACAGCGCCTGGTGCGCTTTCCTCGCGTATTCCTGCGCTTTGGCCGTGATGGTGTCGGAGAGCCTGGCAGGACAGATTTCCCTGGAGGCTCCGGGAGTGTACTTCGCTTTGTAGTCGAAAAACTCATAGGCTTCGCCGGGGATGATTTCGATCAGCGGCAGCGCCTGCAGATGATCATTTCCCAGCACCCCGCCCGTTATCTCGATGCCGTGAACGTATTTCTCGATGAGGCAGCGTCGGTCGTATTGCCAGCCGGTTTCGACCGCTGCAGCGAGCTGGTCCCGGTTCCTGACGATGCTCAGCCCGATGCTCGACCCTTCGTGCTCCGGCTTGACCACCACCGGCAGCCCGAGACGGTCCGCCACGGTATCGAGATCCGGCGGTTCCCGCCGGTCCGCCACCAGGTGTGGAGCGACCGGGAGGCCGGCGTGGATGTAAAGCTGCTTGCTCAAAATCTTGTTCATTGCCACGGCGCTCCCCAGAACGCCGCTCCCCTGGTAGGGAATTCCCAGAGACTCGAGCAGTCCCTGGATCGTTCCGTCTTCGCCCATTCTGCCGTGCAGAATGATCAGCGCCACGTCGATCTTTTCCGCGTCTGCCGCAAGGCGCGTCAGATCGTGAGCCGGGTCGTAGCGGAGGACGAGGTAACGCTGCTTGTCCAGCGCATTGAAAACCTGTTCCCCGCTTTTCAACGAAACTTCACGTTCCGCGGACGCCCCACCCGAGAGCAGCGCGACGGTCAATTTTTCAGTGCTCATAATGCTCCGATCCGGTTTCGTAGCTGTTGTCGTTCAAGGAAAGACCCATGATCTCCCGGCTGTCGGGAGTCACACTCAGATGCTCGAAAATCCTCAATTCCAGTTCCTGGTACAGGATGAGTTTCTCCCGCATGAATCTCAGGTGGCTCTCCGTCTTCGCATACCTTCGGACGAGGTCCTCGAACCGGTCGCTGATGGTGACGATCCGGTCGTGCTTGACTCTCTTGTCCGCGTAGTTGACCAGCAGGGATTCGTCGACTGGTCCCCGGAGCTTCGCCTCGTCGAGCGTGGCATGATCCTCGACGATGGGAGCCAGAAGCTCGAATCCGAGCTCGCCCACCATCTTCGCTCCCAGTTGGCTGTGGTTCTCTCCGGTTTGCAGGCCCCTTGCCTTGGCGATGTCGTGGAGGAGCGCGCCGGCTTCCAGCAACCGGAGGTCGAGTCTAACGCCGTTTCCGTTGAGCATCCGGCCCAGGAACACGGCCGTTATGGCAACCATCATGCTGTGCTTGCGAATATGAACGGGCATTTCCATCCGGCTCATCAACGCCAGACACTCAACCCTCGAGGGAATAATCATGGGGAACCGGCGTCCTTTTCGATAGCTGGCTGCAATAAAGCACATGCACGGTCCGTCTTCGTCCGAAAAACCAGCTCCATTCGGAGACCTTCAGACGGGTTCGCTGCGCCTGCCCCGCTCGCGCCCAGCCGGGATGTGAAGCGCATCCGAAGACGCTGCATGCATCGATTTTCAGACGAAGTGGCTGTTTCCGGTGCCGGGCCTCGACGCGAACCCGCCTCTTCCCGCAATTCCCGGGGAACCGGTTTTCCGGCTGCATGTTAGTCGTTACAATATAGTCAAAATACGCTCGCTTGGGAAGGCCCAAGCTTCGACAACCGGCGGCCGAAAGCCGGCTTGGGGTCATCGGCGCTGGCAAGCATTAAAAATATGAAATCCTGGAAAATCGGAAAATTCAAAATATTTTCATGATGCGCCGTATAGCCTTTCAGAATCGGGATCCTGAGGATGAGTTTGCTCCAAGTACTTGGAAATAAACAATATGTCTAAAACAACTCACCCTGCCGGGGTTTCCGAGCCTGGAGGAACCACTTGGGGGACGCCGCTCACGATTGTTACGATGAGATGACGATTTTGTGTGAAAAATGGAGAAAAGAGAAGTTCAATCTACGGCTTTTCGGAGAACTGACTCTCCGAAACAATATAAGAGCCTGCAATCATGGC